>JAHDCH010000022.1:2304-11386 GCA_020629995.1 Pseudaestuariivita sp.
GGTCTGGCGCTGGGCGCATGGGGCGCCGCGCAGGCCACAGCCGCCGGGATCGCCATCGCGCTGGGCGGCACCCTGCGCGACTGGGTCACCACACTCGCCACCTCCGGCACGTTCGGAGAGGCGCTGAATTCGCCAGCGACGGGCTACAGCACCGTCTACCACATCGAGATTGCGCTGCTGTTCGCAACTCTGATCGTGCTTGGCCCGCTTGTGCGGACCGGCACGCTGCAACTGCAATCCACCGCCACCAAGGCCCACGCCGGGCTGGCGGAATTCCCGACATGACACCCCGAAAGGAAAGACCATGGTAGGTGTAAACTTTTTTGGCAATTTCGATCTGGCCAGCCTTTCGATCTGGCTGTTCTGGATCTTCTTCGCGCTGCTGATCTACTATCTGCAGACCGAGAACATGCGCGAGGGCTACCCCCTCGAGAATGACGATGGTGATGCGGCGGCCAACCAGGGCCCGTTCCCTGTGCCCGCCGACAAGACGTTCCTGTTGCCGCACGGCCAGGGCAGCAAAAAGGTCCCGTCCCAGCAGACGCCTGAACGCGCCGATCTGCCGCTGCGGCGCAGCGCGGTGAGCGAAGGTTTCCCGTTCGAGCCGACGGGCGATCCGATGCTTGACGGTGTCGGCCCGGCCAGCTGGGCGCCGCGTCAGGACGTGCCCGAGGTCGATCACCATGGCCATGCCAAGATCCGCCCGATGAACAACGACACCTTCCGCATCAGCGCGGGCACCGATCCGCGCGGTCTGCCGGTTGTGTCGGCGGACAAGGTGCAGGTGGGCACGGTGACCGATCTGTGGGTCGACGAGGCCGAAGCGCTGGTGCGCTACATCGCCTATGAACGCACCGCCGAGGCGGGTGGCGGCACGCGCCTGCTGCCAATGACCCTGGCCCGGATCACCGGCGGGCGCGTGATGGTCAAATCGCTTTATGCCCACAACTTTGCCGGGGTGCCCGCCACGGCTTCTGGCGACACGGTCACCAAGCTCGAAGAGGACAAGATCTGCGGCTACTACGCCGGCGGCCACCTCTACGCGAGCCAGCGTCGCCAGGACGCGGTGATCTAAAGCAGAAAGGTCAGCCAGATGTTTCAGGACCACGACGATTTTGCCACCGAACCCGTAAAGGGCCTGCCCGAGGCGCCGCCCGAGGGCGAGGTGATCCTTTGGCAGGGGCGCCCCGACTGGAAGGCGCTCACCTGGGCGTCGCTCAGCCTGCCCTGGGTGATCGGCTATTTCGTGGTGCTGTGCATCTGGCGCGTCTTTGTCAGTGCTCAGGTCCTGCCCATCGGGCAGGCCGTGGGCACGGCGGTGCCGCTGGCCATCGTGGGTGCGCTGGCGGTGGGGCTGCTGTGTCTGATCGGGTGGTATCAGGCCAAGAACACCGTCTACACCGTCACCAACATGCGTGTCGCCATGCGCATTGGCGCGGCGCTGACCATGACGCTGAACCTGCCGTTCCGCCAGATCGGGACGGCGGCGCTTCAGCCCGGGTGGCGCGGCACGGGCACCATCGCGTTTGATACGCTGGGCACGTCCAAAGTGTCGTACCTGATGCTCTGGCCGCACATGCAGCCCTGGCACATCCGCAAACCGCGCCCCGCGCTGCGCTGCATTCCCGATGCGGCGAACGTGGCGGGGCTGATCGCCGAGGCGGCTGAAACCCGCCTTGCCATGCCCGAAGTGGCGCGCCGCGAGGCGCCTGCTTCGGCTGCCGCTGCTGTCGCGGCTGAATAACCCGAGCGAAGGAGCCAATCGCCATGGCTGACACACGCACAACCCTGCCCCGCCGCGAAAACCCGCACGCGGTGCCGCCTTTTGTGGGCTGGATGATCACCGCGCTGATGGTGGGATCGCTGTCGATTGCGGCCTGGTCGCAATGGGGACCCGGCGGCGGCGTGCCTGCACGGCAGCCTGTGGCCGAGGTGCTGGAGGAGCGCGCCATCGTGCTGACCATCAATCGCGCGGGCACCGTCACGGTCGCCAATCCGGACGGGTCGGAAATCGCCGTACTGGCGGCGGATGAGGCCGGGTTTATCGGGTCCATGGCCCGCGTTGTGGACCGCGAGAGGATCAAGGCGGGCCTGACCCAGACGCCGCCGCTGATCGTCAGCCGCCACGCTGACGACACCATCCGGGTCACCGACCCGGCCACCAACTGGAGCGCGAACCTGAACGGGTTCGGCGCTGACAATGCCAAGGCCTTCGCCCGGCTTTTGGCGCAATAGAAAGGGACCCGACCATGGGATTGCTGACCCGAGAATTTGAACGCGTGCCCTGCACGGTCGAAGTGAGCCACAAGTTCGAAAGCCTGCACGCGCATGTGCGGTTCGACGATGGTTCGGTCATTCACCCCGGCGACGAGGTGAAGGTGCACGGGGCCGAGATCATGGCCCCCTTTGGCGAGATCGTCACCGAACAGCGCGAGGCGACCATCGTCCGCGCCAGCTGGCTCGAGCGCCAGTGGACCCGCCTGACCGGTGATCTCGAGGTCATGGAGCTGTGCGAATTTTCCTTCTCCGAGGAGGTGAACCTGTGAACATGCAAGCCAAACACACCGCCGATGCGACCACGGTCGAAGAGGGCCTGGCCATTCAGGAAGAACAGGCCAAGTACGACAGCGAATTCGCGACCGATGTCGCGATGCAGAACACGCTGCTGACGCCGCGGTTCTACACCACCGACTTTGACGAGATGGACGCCATCGACGTCTCCCCCGTCCGCCAGGAATGGGACGATCTGATCGATGAGATGGAGGCCGACCCCAACAAGGGCCATTTCAAGAAGAACGAAGACTGGGACCAGATCGACTGGGACGGGATGGAGCCGCAGCTGAAGAAGGAGTTCATCGATTTCCTCATCAGCTCGTGCACCGCCGAATTTTCGGGCTGCGTCCTGTACAAGGAAATGAAGCGGCGCGGCAAGAACGGCGACATCGTGCAGCTGTTCCAGCTGATGGCGCGGGACGAGGCGCGGCATGCCGGGTTCATCAACGACGCGCTGCGCGAGGCGGGCGTTGCGGTGAACCTCGGGTTCCTGACGCAAAAGAAGAAGTACACCTACTTCCGCCCCAAGTTCATCTATTACGCGACCTACCTGTCGGAAAAGATCGGGTACGCGCGCTACATCACGATCTTTCGCCATTTGCAGGCCAACCCGCAGCACCAATTCCACCCGATCTTCAAATGGTTCGAGGAATGGTGCGGGGATGAGTTCCGCCATGGCGAGGCCTTTGCCCTGCTGATGAAGACCGATCCCAAGCTGACCAGCGGGATCAACGTCTACTGGATCAAGTTCTTTCTGACGGCGGTCTACGCCACGATGTACGTCCGCGATCACCAGCGGCCCGCGTTCCACAAGGCGCTGGGCGTGGATCCTGACTGGTACGCGCATGAGGTCTATACCAAGACGTCGAAACTGTCCGAGCAGATCTTCCCGATCACGCTGGATATCGAGCACCCCCGCTGGCAGCCGGGGCTGGAACGGCTTCAGAAAGCGAATGTGGATCTCGCGAACGCGACCAATTTTCTTTCGAAACTTGGAGCGCAAATCCGGGCCGGGGCGGCGTTTGTCTCACTGCTGACGATCCCGGCGCACAAGCACACCGCGCCCGATAACGTGCGGCTGGAGCCTGTGTACTGATGCCTGCTCATCGCGCCCTTGCGTGCGCGCCTCGCGACGGAGGCGCCCTGTGACGAACCCATGGATCGCCGCTGCCTTTGCGCTGTTTGCCTGGTGGTTTTCCACCGGGGCGATCCTGTTCGCCGTGCGCGTGGCCGACCGGTGGAACAAGGGAGCGATGATCACCCTGTTGTCCTTGCCAGTGCTGGCCATGGGCATCTGGGGGCTGACCTACACCTATACGCTCGCGACGCCGCTGGGTGCGGTTTATGCCTTTCTGGCGGCGCTGGCCGTCTGGGGGTGGATCGAGCTGGCCTTTTTGACGGGCGAGATTACCGGGCCCAACACCTCGAATTGTCCCGAGGATGCGCCCGAATGGGAGCGTTTTGTGCGCGCCTGGGGCACGCTGGCCTATCACGAACTGCTGTTGTTCGGCGCGCTGATTGCGGTTCTGCTCACGGGGTGGGGTGCGGCCAATACCTTTGGCGTCTGGACGTTCGTGATCCTGTTCTTTGCGCGGGTGTCAGCCAAGCTGAACCTTTATGCCGGCGTGCCGCGCATCAACACCGAATTCCTGCCGCGCAAGCTGCAACACCTGAAAAGCCATTTCCGCATCGCGCGGATCAACTGGCTGTTTCCCGTGTCGGTGACCGCACTGACCTTTGCCGTCGCCTGTTGGCTGGAACGGCTGGTCAGCACGGGCGCACCGGCCGAGGTGACGGGCTTTGCCCTTTTGGGTGCGATCACCGCGCTTGCCCTATTCGAACACTGGCTGATGGTGCTGCCATTGCCGGATGCAAAGCTGTGGCGCTGGATGCTTCCAGCGCCTGCCACGAACAAGAAGACCCAAGGGGAGATGGCTGATGGACTTTGACGGCCTGTTCAACGAACAATTGGACGCACTCAAGGATGAAGGAAACTACCGCATCTTTGCCGAGCTTGAACGCCGCTGCGGCAGTTTCCCCCGGGCGCGCAGCCATGATGACGATGCGCCTGACGAGGTGACGGTGTGGTGCTCGAACGATTACCTCGGCATGGGTCACAACACCGCCGTGCGTGAACGTATGAAAGAGGTGATCGACGCTTGCGGCGCCGGCGCAGGCGGCACGCGCAACATCTCGGGCACCAATTGTCACCACAAAGAACTGGAGGCCGAGCTGGCCGATCTGCACGGCAAGGACAGCGCCCTTCTGTTCACCAGCGGATACGTGTCGAACTGGGCCGCGCTTTCTACGCTGGGCGCGCGCCTGCCCGATGCGGTGATCCTGTCAGACGAGCTGAACCACGCGTCGATGATCGAAGGCATCCGCCACGCCCGGTGTGACAAGAAGATCTGGAAGCACAACGACCCCGAAGACCTTGATCGCAAGCTGTCGGCTCTTCCGTCCAACGCGACCAAGATCGTCGCCTTTGAATCGGTCTATTCGATGGACGGCGATATCTGTCCCATGCAGGAAATCGTAGAGGTCGCCGAAAAGCATGGCGCGATGACCTACCTTGACGAGGTGCATGCCGTCGGCCTCTACGGCCCCCGTGGCGGTGGTATCTCGGAACGTGAAGGGCTGGCCGACCGCATCACCCTGATCGAAGGCACGCTGGGCAAAGCCTACGGCGTTGTGGGTGGCTATGTTACAGGCTCCGAAGCGCTATGTGATTTCATCCGCTCCTTTGCTTCGGGCTTTATCTTCACCACGGCTTTGCCTCCCGCTGTGGCTGCCGGGGCGACCACGTCGATCCGCCACCTGAAAACCTCGAACGTGGAACGTCTTCGCCAGCGTGAACAGGTCGCCAAACTGCGTGCCGCGCTGGATCGTGAAGGGATCCCTCACATCCTGAACCCGTCCCATATCATCCCGGTGATGATCAAGGACCCGGTCAAATGCCGCCAGATCAGTGACATCCTGATGCAGGATTACGGAATCTATGTGCAGCCGATCAACTACCCCACCGTTCCAAAAGGCACCGAGCGTCTGCGCTTTACCCCAGGCCCTCTGCACAGTGATGCCGATATCGAACGGCTGGTGGCAGCTCTTAAAACGCTTTGGACGCAATGCGCCATCGCTCACCAAGTCGCCTGATTTCGCTCCAGTGGGGGCCAGCCCCCACACCCCCGCCATATTTTCAAAGAGAAGAAGCCAAACGCCAAGTGCCTGTTTCTTCTCTTTATAAAATATGGCGGGGAGTCCGCAGGACGGGGCAGCGCCCCAAAACGCGACAGCCCAAGGGCGTGGAAGTCAGTAGGTGGTGCGCCCGTAGAACCCAAGTTGTTCCTCGCGAGTGAACATCGCACCGGGCTGTTCGTAGTAGGTCAGCACAGCGATCATACGTGCGCGGCGGCCTTTCACCGGCGTCACCCGATGGGGTGTGTTGACTCCCTTGAAGACGTTGAGAGTGCCCGGCACGACCGACATCGACTGCATCTCCGGGTCATTGCCGGCCAACAATCGCGCGACACCATCGTAATTCGGATCATCCGCTGAGCGCAGATCGGTGCGGTATTCAAAAGCGCCGCCGGCGTCGGGCGCTTGCAGCAGCAGCGTGACGGTGAATTCCGACCGGTCGAAATGCCAGTTCAGCGCCTGCCCTTCGCGGTATTGCATAACGTTGAACGCGGCCAAAGGATCGTCCATCGGGTACAGCGCCGGCTTGTGCATCACATCGGCCAGAAAATCGATCAGCGGCTCCCAACGGTAGATCTGTCCTACCAAAGATCCGTCCAGCTGGTCTGAACACAGCGTGTTGTTCGACGTCTCGAATGTGACCAGTGCGGGGTGGTCCGCTGCAAGCCCGGGGACCTCTTTCCGGAAATAGACGTTATGCGTGCGGGCGTGGTTAAAGCTTTCGCTGTCCATCTTGGGCTTGTGCCGATCCGCCTCGGCCTGGGCCGCCTCGGCGCGGACAAAGCCATCGAGATTGAACATCCCACCCGCCGCCATTTCGGCACGACACCTCTCCACAAGGGCCTCGCGTTCAACGCTGCCCGCCTTGTCGAGCGGAAAACTGTCGAGATCGAGGGCGTCAAGCATGCCGGTCTCCTGTCTGGTGACCGGCATGTGATCCGGGACTGACGCGAAAATCAAGCCGTAGGATGGGTGGTTCCACCCATCCCCGGATGTCAGGCCTGTTGTTGGTGCGGGTGTTTGCCCAGGATGATCATACCCAAGAGGTCGTCGTCGGTGACCTCTTTCACATCCACCGTGCCGACCAGTTGGCCGTTTTTCATCACCGAAGCGCGGTCGCACAGGTCCATCACGTCGTGGATGTCGTGGCTGATCAGGAAAATCCCGATCCCTTCGGCCTTCAGCTGCTGGATCAGCTCGGACACCATCTGGGTCTCATGCGGGCCAAGCGCAGCGGTCGGCTCGTCCATGATCAGGATGCGGGCGTTGAAATACACCGCGCGTGCGATGGCGACCGATTGGCGCTGACCGCCCGACAGGGCCGACACAGGCTCGGCGAACTTTTTGAAGTTCGGGTTGAGCCGCGCCATGATCTTGCGCGTTTCGGCCTCCATCGCATCGTCATCGACCATGCCCAGGCTGTTGACCAGCTCGCGCCCCAGAAACAGGTTCGACGCCGCATCGAGGTTATCGGCCAGAGCAAGCGTCTGGTAGATCGTCTCGATGTTGTATTTGCGGGCGTCGCGCGGGTTGTGGATCGTGGCCTTTTCGCCGTTGATCCGGATTTCGCCGCTATCCATCTGGTAGGCGCCGGACAGGCATTTGATCAGCGTCGATTTGCCTGCGCCGTTGTGGCCCAACAGGCCGACGACTTCGCCGGGGTGCAGATCGACCGAGACCCGATCTACCGCCTTGATCCCGCCAAACGCGATCGAGATGTCCTTGAGTTCGACAAGAGGTGTGCTCATCGTCTTGTCTCCTTATTTCGAAGCGTTGCGGTAAAGGTTGTCGAGGTACACGGCCAGAACGAGGACCGAGCCCACAACCACCTGCTGCACGGCGGCGTCAAAGCCGATCAGGACCATGCCCGTCTGCAGCGATTGCATGACAAACGCGCCCAGAACCGCGCCATAGATCGTGCCGACCCCACCGGCAAGCGACGTGCCCCCGATCACCGCGGCGGCGATCACATAGAGCTCGTCCAGCGTACCCAGAGCGTTGGTGGCCGAGCCAAGGCGGGCCGAGGCCACACAAGCCGACAGGCCGCAGAGAAAGCCCATGAGGGCAAAAATCTTGACCGTCATCCAGCGGGTGTTGATGCCCGCAAAGGCCGCCGCTTCGGGGTTGCCACCGATGGCATAGACATAGCGGCCAAAGCGGGTGCGCTTCATCACGATGGTCATCACGACGACAACCAGACCAAGGATCAGCAGCGGGATGGCAAAGCCGTGGCTGATGAAGAGGCCGCCTTCGGGGATCTCGATCCCTTCGGCAGCGGCATAGCGGCGGACGATGCCGCGCGGCCAGGGGTAGGCGTTGACCAGCAGCGTCGCGCCGATGGCGGCAAAGACGCACAGACCGGCGATGAACGCATCGGCCCAGGCGGGGCGCAGGGCAAAGCCGTGCTTGCGGCGCTGCTTGCGGCCCATAACCACCAACGTGACCGCGATCAGCGACACGCCGATGCCAATCAGCCAGCTGCCCGTGTTGCCCACAGCGCCAAACGGTCCGCCGCCCAGCAGCTTGAATGTTTCGTCAACCGGAGAGATCGTCTCGCCCCGCGTGATCAGAAAGGCCGCGCCGCGCCAGACCAGCAGACCGCCCAGCGTCACGATGAACGCGGGGATGCCGCGGTAGGCGACCAGCCAGCCGTGGAAGGCCCCGATGATCGTGCCGGTGACACAGCCGACGATCACGGCGATCACCCAGATCAGGGGATGGCCCAGGCCCAGAATGTCTGGCAGGACCCAGACCTGCAGGGTGCCCATGACCACCGCGCAAAAGCCCAGAAGCGAGCCGACCGACAGGTCGATGTGGCGCGTGATGATGACCAGAACCATACCGCAGGCCATGATGCCGATGGACGAGGTCTGAACGCTGAGGTTCCACAGGTTGCGCGGCGTCAGGAAGGCGCCGAACCCGTTGACCAGCGCACCGTACAGGTGAAAGCCGACCCAGATCAGAGCGATGGCGCCCAGCATGCCCAGCAGGCGGCTGTCCAGTTCGGTTGCTGCCATAAACCGCCGGAACGGATTGCCCGTGCTGGGCGGTGTGTTGGTGTTGTCCGTCATCATGTCACCCGGATGCAAGAAACCAGCCCGCCGGGGCGGCGGAGTGCGTTGGTTTGGGATGTTGGGAAATTCGAAGGGTGCCCGTCAAGCAGGCGGTAGGCCCGGCGCATCAGCTGCGCCGGGCCAGCGGGGAAGGCTTAGCAGCCGTTCACACCGTCCATTGCGCCTTCACAGACTTTGTCCTTGGCGATGTGACCTGCGTCGATCACGGCCGAGATGTTGTCTTTGGTGATGGGCGTGGGGTCGAGGAAGATGGCGTTCAT
>JAHDCH010000022.1:11486-14711 GCA_020629995.1 Pseudaestuariivita sp.
CGGCCGAGATGTTGTCTTTGGTGATGGGCGTGGGGTCGAGGAAGATGGCGTTCATTTCAACGCCGTTCTCGCCGCCCGACCACTTGACCGCGCCATCGATGCTGTCCAGCGACGCGCCACCGGCCAGAGCCACGGCGATGTCGGCTGCAGCTGCACCGAGGTCATTGGCGTTTTTCCAGACCGACACGGTCTGGGTGCCGCGTGCCACGCGGTTCAGAGCGGCATGGTCACCGTCCTGGCCACCGACCGGAACCGACAGGCCTTGCGCTTCCAGAGCGGCGATCACGCCACCGGCCATGCCGTCGTTCTGCGCCAGAACCGCGTCAACGTTGTTGTTGTTGGCGGTCAGGATCTGTTCCATGTTCTTTTGCGCATTGTCCGGCTTCCAGCCGTCCGAGAACGCTTCGCCCACGATGTTGATCGTGCCCGCAGCGACCTTGTCACCGATCACTTCCATCATGCCTTCCAGCAGGAAGCCGGCGTTCGGGTCGCCCTTGTCGCCTTTGATGATGGCAAAGTTGCCTTCGCCGGTGACGGCGGTCACCGATTCCGCGATGATGCGGCCAACGCCCTTGTTGTCGAACGTCAGGTAGAAGGTACGCGCGTCTTCGATCAGGCGGTCATAGCCGACGACCGGGATGCCTTCGTTGTCGGCCTGGTCCACTGCGGGGCCGATTGCGTCCTTGTCCATCGCCAGGATGATCAGCGCGTCTGCGCCCTGGGCGATCAGCGCTTCAACGTCGGTCAGCTGCTTGGCTGCCGAGGCTTGCGCGTCTGCCGAGATGTACTTGGCGCCCAGCTCTTCCAGCTTGGCCTTGATCGCGGCTTCGTCGGTTTTCCAGCGCTCTTCCTGGAAGTTCGACCAGCTCACGCCCACGGTTACACCGTGGCCGTCCGCGTATGCGACCGTTGCGGCCGACATGGTGAATGCAGCTGCCAGGGCAGCGATATGTTTTTTCATGATGTCCTCCCTAAGTGGGGGCCTTGCCACACACGGCTGAACCCCCTTGGTAACACTAGCGGTAGCAGATTAAATTTGAAAAGCAAATTAAATATGCCGAGCATCACCGCCAGACAGTGGCGAGCATTTGATTTACTGGCAAAATTAATCTACCCATAGGCGCGGGAGGACCATCCATGAGTGCCGATCAACGCACCCGTTCGCGGCGTGTGATCCTGGATACCATACGCCGAAAGGGGCGAATCGCGCGAATCGATCTGGCGCGCGACGTGGGGATGAGTCAGGCCAACGTCACGACGCTGACCGCCGACATGCTGCGCAGTGGCCTGATCGAAGAGGTCGCCGCCGACGAAGGCAACCAGACCCGCAGGGGCCGTCCCCGCGTTGATCTCAAGCTGCGGGGCGCCGCGCATCTGGTGGCGGGGGTCAAGATCGCCAACCGGTCAATCTCGGTCGTCATCCTCGATTTCGAAGGCGAACAGCGCGGGCATCACAAGGTCCCTCTTGCCGATCTGTCGCGCCCGCCCGAGGCGATGGCCTGGATCGTGCGCCAGGCGGTCGAGGCCGCGGCGGGCAAGGCAGGCGTGCGGCTGGCGCAGTTGTCGGGCGTGGGTGTGGGAATCGCCGGATTTGTCGATGCGCTGGGCGGCGTGTGCCATTGGTCTCCTTCGCTGGATCGGCGCAACGTGGCGCTGCGTGATGTGCTGGGCCAGACGCTGGCCTTGCCCGTGTTCATCGACAACGACGCCAACCTCGTCGCCATGGCCGAGCAATATTTCGGCGAAGGCCGCAACGTCACCGACTTTATCGTCGTCACCGTGGAATCCGGCGTCGGCATGGGCATCGTGCTGGACAATCAGCTGTACCGCGGCACCCGGGGCTGCGGGGCCGAGTTCGGCCACACCAAGGTGCATCTGGACGGAGCGCTCTGCCGATGTGGTCAGCGCGGCTGTCTCGAAGCTTATGTCGCCGACTATGCCCTGATGCGCGAGGCGCAGATCCTGAACGGAGGGCGCGGTGTGCAGACGGTGGATGCTCTTTTGTCGCTGTCGCGGTCGGGCGACACGATGGCGCGGTCGATCCTGATGCGCGCCACCCGCATGTTTGCAATGGGGCTGGCCAATATCGTCAACATCTTCGACCCGCAGCTGATCATCCTTGCCGGTGAAAGGATGCGGGTGGACCACCTCAAGACCGGGGACGTGATCGACATGATCCGCGAATCGATTGTCGAAGTTGATCTCGCGCCGCCGCGGGTGGTGTCGCACACCTGGGACGATCTGATGTGGGCGCAGGGGGCTGCGGCCTATGCGCTGGACGGTGTGCTCGACATGACGCTCAAGGCCGAGGCCGACCATGTGGCGTAGCGCGCTGGCCTTGCTGTTGGCCGCGCCCGTTGCCGCCGATCCGCTGTTCACGCCGGTCGCAATGCCCGAACACGTCTATGGTGGCGGGTGGGAGCATTTCGTGGGCGGGGGCGTCGCGGCCTTTGACTGTGATGCCGATGGCCTGCCGGAACTGTATGCCGCCGGGGGTGAAAATCCCGCCACGCTGCTGCGCAACCGCTCGACGCCCCAGGGCATCGCGTTCGCGGCGCAAACGCCCGGCCTGCTTGCCCTGACCGGCGTGACGGGCGCGTATCCCATCGACCTGAACGGCGACGGCCACCAGGACCTGGTGATCCTGCGCGCGGGGGCGAATGCCGTCGCGATGGGCGGGCCGGACTGTGCGTTCACCGAAGGCAGCCTGCCCGATCTGGGCGATCGATGGACAACCGCCTTTTCCGCAACTTGGGAGCCAGGGCAGGACCGGCCCACGCTGGCCTTCGGTCACTATGTCGACCGGACCGACCCGACAGGTCCGTTCGAGGCCTGCGACATCAGTCACCTGATGCGCCCCGGCCCCGATGGCTATGCGGTCACAACGCTCGAGCCAAGCTATTGCCCCCTGTCGATGCTGTTTTCCGATTGGGGCCGCACCGGGCGCGTTGATCTGCGCGTGTCGAATGACAGGCACTACTATGTGTCCGAAGGGGCCGAGCAGATGTGGGTGCTGGACGACACGCCCCGCCTGATGACCGAGGCCGAGGGCTGGCGCGCGCACAAGCTGTGGGGCATGGGCATCGCCTCGCGCGACATGACGGGCGACGGGGTGCAGGAGGTGTATCTCACCTCGATGGGCGATCAGCGGATGATGCAGCTGGTCCCGGGCGAGGGCGCAGCCTTTGCCGATGTGCCCTTTGGCATGGGCACCACGACGCACCG
>JAHDCH010000022.1:14811-17687 GCA_020629995.1 Pseudaestuariivita sp.
GCGAGGGCGCAGCCTTTGCCGATGTGCCCTTTGGCATGGGCACCACGACGCACCGCCCGTCTTTTGGCGGCGATGGGCGCCCGTCGACCGGGTGGCACGTGGCCTTTGGCGATGTGACCAACGACGGGCGCGACGATATCTTTGTGGCCAAGGGCAACGTGGATCAGATGCCGGGCCTCGCGATGGACGACCCCAATGCGCTGATGGTCCAGCGCGGCCCCTCGCTGTGGGAGGAAGTGACCGAGGCCGCGGGGCTTGTCTCGTTCCACCGCGGGCGCGGGGCCGCCTTGGTCGATCTGAATGGCGATGGCCTGCTGGACGTGGCCGTGGTGAACCGCCGCGCGCCGCTTGAAGTCTGGCAGAACGTGTCGGCGCCGCAAGGCCATTGGGCCGGGGTCGAGCTGCGCCAGCCGGGCGGCAACGCCTTTGCCATCGGCGCGTGGATCGAGCTTCGCACGGCGCAAGGCACCCATCTGCGCGAGGTGACGCTGGGCGGAGGCCACGCCGGCGGCAGCGCCTTGCCCGAACATTTCGGCCTTGGTGACGTGGACAGCGCGCAGCTGCGCATCACATGGCCGGACGGCGCGCAGACCGGTTGGCAGCCCGTGACGCTGGATGCCGTACAGCTGATCCGCCGCGACTAGGCCGATTTCGGCCCCGCGTCGTCGCATTCGTGGCTACACCGCCGCCCGCACCCACGCTAAAGACCCATGAAACCCCGGAGGGAGAGGCATGACCGATCTGTGGGCCGGGCTGGCGCAGGCCTTTTGGCTGGTCGTCACGCTTGATCCTGACCTGATGGAGATCACGCTGCGGTCGCTGCGCGTGACGCTGACGGCGTTGGTGATCGCGTCGGCCATCGCCTTTCCCTTGGCGGCGCTGCTGGCGGTCAAGCGGTTCCGCGCGCGGCGGTTCACCATCGCGGTGTTGAACGCGCTGATGGGCCTGCCGCCGGTGGTGGTGGGGCTGATCGTGTACATCCTGCTCAGCCGGTCGGGGCCGTTTGGCGTGTTTGGCCTGCTGTTTACGCCCTCGGCCATGATCATCGCGCAGGTCATCATCCTGGTGCCCCTGATCGCGTCAGTCGCGCACCAGTCGCTGCGCGATCTGTGGAGCGAGTATCACGACCTCCTGATCTCCATGAACGTGACCCGCTGGCAAAAGATGCAGACCCTCTTGTGGGACGCACGGCGCGCCCTGCTGACGGCGGCGCTGGCCGGGTTTGGGCGCGGGATCGGTGAGGTGGGCGCGATCATGATCGTGGGCGGCAACATCGACCACGCGACCCGCGTTCTGACCACCGCCATCGCGCTTGAGACGGGGCGGGGGGATTTCGCCCTCGCGCTGGGTCTTGGCTTTGTGCTGATCGCGCTGGCGCTGGCGGTGAACCTCGGGACCCATTGGCTGGGCCGGACCGAGAGGGAGGGGCGCTGGTGAGCGATCTGTTCCCCCTCTGCGCCCGTGGGGCCGAGACGCGCCGCAGGGGCCGCGTTCTGGTCGGCCCGGTGGATCTGACGCTCGAGGCCGGCGGGGTGACCGTTGTGATCGGGCCGAACGGGTCGGGCAAGACAACGCTTTTGCGCCTGTTGCATGGTACAGCGCGGCTTAGCGCAGGCACGCTCGACTGGGCCTGCGACACCGAAGAGGCGCGCAAGCATCTCGGCTTTGTCTTTCAGCGGCCTGTGATGCTGCGGCGGAGCGTGGTGCAGAACATCGCCTACCCTCTGCGGCTGCGCGGGGTGGGCCGGGCCAAAGCGCGCGGGCAGGCCGCCGAGTGGGCCGCCCGCGTGGGTCTTGGCCAGATGCTCGACCGGCCCGCGACCGGCCTGTCGGGGGGTGAGATGCAAAAGCTCGCGCTCGCCCGCGCCTTTATCACGGCGCCCCGGGCTGTGTTCCTTGATGAGCCGACAGCCGCGCTGGATGGTGCTGCCACGCGAGAGATCGAGGCGCTGATGCAAGAGGCCAAAGAGGACGGCGTGCGCCTGATCCTTGCGACGCATGACATGGGGCAGGCGCGGCGGCTTGCCGATGACGTGGTGTTCCTGCATCAGGGCCGGGTGGCCGAAACCGGCCCGGCGGAGGCCTTCCTTGCCGGGCCAGAGACCGCCGCCGCCCAGGCCTTTCTTAGGGGAGACATCGTCGAATGATCCGCGCTTTGCTTGTCGTGCTGCTGCTCGCCGCCTTGCCCGCCCGGGCCGAGGTGCTGCGCATGGCCGTCACGACTTCGTTCCACAACTCTGGCCTTGCGGATGTGCTGCTGCCTGAAATCGCGGCGGACACAGGCATCGAGGTGCAGTTGCTGGTTGTCGGCACAGGGCAGGCCCTGCGGCTGGGGCGCGCGGGGGATGTGGATGCTTTGCTGGTCCATGCCCGCGCCGCCGAAGAAGCGTTTGTGGCCCAAGGGCACGGCCCCCGCCGGACCGAGATCATGTTCAACGACTTCGTGTTGATCGGCCCTGCCGCTGACCCTGCCAGGATCGCCTCTGCGGCCAGCGCCCAAGAGGCTCTGACCCGGATCGCCGAGACGCGCGCCGATTTTGTCAGCCGGGGTGATGACAGCGGCACCCACAAGAAAGAGCTGAGCCTCTGGGCGGCCCCGCCCGAGGGCGGTTGGTACAAACCCGTGGGTGCCGGGATGGGCGCGGCGCTGAACACCGCGTCGGGCCTTGGCGCCTATGTGCTGGCCGACCGGGCCAGCTGGCTCAACTTTGGCAACCGGGGCGATCTGGCGCTGCTCTTCGCGGGCGATCCTGAATTGTTCAACCAATATGCCTTTCTGCCGGTCAGCGCCCAGCGGCATCCTCATGTCAAGGCCGCCGCGGTGGCGCGGCTGGAAGGCTGGCTGACATCGGACCGCGCCAAGACACTGGTCAACG
>JAHDCH010000353.1 GCA_020629995.1 Pseudaestuariivita sp.
CGCAGGACAGTTTTTACCTTTTCGAAAGGTTTGCGGCCTCCATGGCCGGCTGAGCGGCCAAATTAGCTCAAATTTAACGGACAGGTTTACGTCCTGTTAAGTGAAATGAACGATTCTGTCCGCCGGACACAATCGGGAGTTTCCCATGAGCAGCGCCAGCCTCCGGCTTGGTGAGCCGCATCTGACGCGCGAGACGCACCAGCAACACGGGTTGCCGGTCGGCCGTATCCTGCTGGACATCGGCGCGCTCACCTCTGATCAGCTTGCGCAGGCGCTTGCGCTTCAGGCGCGGTCCGGCGCGCCGGTCGAAGAGGTCGCGCTTGCCGAAGGCATGATCACCCGCGATCAACTGGCTCTTGCGCGGGCGCGGCACCACGCGGCGCTGCATGTGTCACGCAGCAGCACGCCACCCGATCCCGACCTTGCCGGCATATTGCCCGTGGCATTCTGCCTTGAACACAGTGTGGTACCGTGGGCGCGGATCGGGGATGCCACACTGATTGCGACCGCGCGGCCCGATACCTTTGACACGGTCCGTGCGCAGCTGCCCGAGGCATTGCAACCGGCGATCATGGGGCTGACGTCGGAACAGGATGTGCACACCACACTGGCCGAGTGGCACAGCGATGCGTTGCGCGATGCCGCGGAAACCCGCGTGCCCGAACACCTGAGCTGCCGGTCCCTGAACCGCACGACCGGGCTGCGCATGGGGCCGCTTGTGCTGGGCGCGGTGATGCTGGCCGCCCTGATTTATGATGCGCGGATGTTCTTTGCGGCGCTGGCTCTATGGGCGACGGTGTCGCTGATCCTGGCCGCCACGCTCAAGATCGCGGCCTTTGCCGCCCATTTCAAAGGCACGCCGCCTGTGCACCCTGCCCCGCGCTTTTTCCACCGGCCCAAGGTGTCGATGCTGGTCCCGCTGTTCCGCGAAACAGGGATCGCGCTGGATCTGATCGATCGCCTCAAGGCTCTGCACTACCCGAAGGCGCAGCTCGATGTGGTGCTTGTCCTGGAAGAAGAAGACAGCCAGACGCGCGATCTGCTGGACCGGTCGGACCTGCCCAACTGGATGCGTGTGATCGCGGTGCCAAAGGGCGAGATTACGACCAAGCCCCGGGCGCTGAACTATGCGCTGAACTTTTGCGCGTCGCCGATCATCGGCATATGGGATGCCGAAGATGCCCCCGCTCCCGATCAGATCGACCGGGTCGTGGCGCATTTCGCACAAGCTGCGCCAGACGTTGGATGCCTGCAGGGCATTCTGGATTTCTACAACCCGCAGGCCAACTGGCTGTCGCGCTGCTTTGCGGTTGAATATGCCACCTGGTTCCGGGTCATCCTGCCCGGGCTGTCGCGCCTTGGCTTTGCGATCCCGCTGGGCGGCACAACGGTTTTCTTTCGGCGCAGCGCGCTTGAGGCCGTGCATGGCTGGGATGCCCACAACGTCACCGAGGATGCGGACCTTGGCATGCGGCTGGCTCGGTTCGGGTACCGGACCGAGCTGGTCCAGACCACAACCGGCGAAGAGGCGTGCAATCGGCTGTGGCCCTGGGTGCGCCAGCGCTCGCGTTGGCTGAAGGGCTACATGGTCACCTATCTTGCGCACATGCGGCACCCGCTGCGGCTGTTGCGGGATCTGGGCGCGTGGAAATTCCTGGGGTTTCAGCTGTTCTTTGTCACGACGATCTCGCAATTCCTGCTGGCGCCGGTGCTGTGGACGTTCTGGCTGGTGCTTTTGGGCTGGGCGCATCCGCTGGACAGCTGGGTCAGCGCGCAGGCGATCGTGCAGGTCGGGCTGGCCTTTCTTTTGGCCGAGGTCACATCCATCCTGATCGGGCTGTTTGCCGTTGCGCGCACATCGCACCGCGGGCTGACGTGGTGGGTGCCCACTCTGGCGCTGTATTTTCCCCTGGGATGCGTTGCGGCCTACAAAGGGTTGGCTGAACTGATCCTTGCCCCCTTCTACTGGGACAAGACCAGCCACGGAGCCTCACCGCCAAGCTGACCTGCCGGTCAGCCGTGGTTTTCCTGCTTGAGCCGCGTGATGAACGCCTTGGAAATGTGATCGCGCAGCGTGCCGTAGGCCGCATCGGCATCGCGGCGCGCGATGGCCTCGACGATGGCGGCATGTTCCGACAGCGCCTCGGGCCCGCGCCCAGCCGCGGCCAGTGACGTGGTGGCAATCAGCGCCATCGACCGGTGCACAAGGTCCAGCTGCCGCACCAGAAAGCGGTTGTGCGACGCGAGGTGAATCTGTTTGTGAAAGCGCCGGTTCGACCGTGACAGCGCCTCGGGGTCGTCCACCAGCGCGCGGTCATCCTCGACCATTTCGCGCAGCACCCGCACCTCTTCTTCGGTGGCGTGCTTGGCGGCCAGCCGCGCCGCCAGCCCTTCCAGTTCGGACCGGACAACGTACAATTCTGACATCTGGTTGTGATCCAGCGACGCGACGATCAGGCTGCGCCCGTCGCGCGCCAGCAGCGATTGCGTCTCGAGCCGCTGAAGCGCTTCGCGAATAGGTGTGCGCGACACGCCGAACCGATCCGCCAGATCGCTTTCCACCAGCCGGTCGCCCGGCCGATACTCTCCGTCATCAATCGCCTTCAGGATCAATTGATAGGCATCACGCGGCATCGTCTGGACTTCCATCTTCCTGTCAACCTTTCTTGACACCTTGCCACACTACTTGAGCGATGGCATTGCGATCAAGCATGCATTTCACCACTCGGGGGCCACGCGCGATGAATGACTTTCCGACTTCTCGCATCGACACATGGGTGTTTGACCTCGACAACACGCTGTATCCGCCGCACA
>JAHDCH010000354.1 GCA_020629995.1 Pseudaestuariivita sp.
GAGAAAGAGTTTGGCGTGCACTACGCCATGGGCGGTGTCGCGGCGATTGCCAAGGCGATGGCGCGCGTGGTCGAGGATCAGGGCGGCACTGTCCGTCAGAACACCGAGGTGGACGAGATCCTGGTCAAGAACAAGCGCGCCATGGGGGTCAAGCTGGTGGGCGGCGATGTGCTGACCGCCGATCTGGTGGTGTCGAACGCCGACGCGGGGCACACCTATACCCGGCTGTTGCGCAACCACGTCAAGCGCCGCTGGACGCAAAAGCGTCTGGACCGGTCGCGCTGGTCGATGGGCCTGTTTGTCTGGTATTTCGGCACCAAGGGCACGGCGGGAAAATGGGGCGATGTCGGCCATCACACCATCCTGAACGGCCCGCGCTATGGTGGCCTGGTCAAGGATATCTTTCGCCGGGGCAAGCTGGCGGATGACATGAGCCTGTATGTCCACCGGCCAAGCGTCACCGACCCAACCGTCGCCCCCGAGGGCGGCGATACCTTTTACGCCCTCAGCCCCGTGCCGCATCTGGGCCATGATGCAGCAGACTGGTCAGACATGGCTGACTCCTACCGCGAGAAAGTGGCAACAGTGCTGGATCAGAGTCTGATACCGGGGTTTGAACAGCATCTTGGCCCCTCGGTCATGTTTACGCCGGACACGTTCCGCGATCGCTATCTATCACCCCTGGGCGCGGGGTTCAGCCTTGAGCCACGCATTTTCCAAAGCGCCTGGTTCCGCCCGCACAACATCAGCGAAGAGATCGAGGGCCTCTACCTGTCCGGAGCGGGCACGCATCCCGGAGCAGGCCTGCCCGGCGTGATCGCCAGCGCAGACGTGATGGCCCAGCTGGTGCCCCACGCAAGCGAGGTCGTGCGCGCATGATGGACCCCGCCGATCTGGAGCATTGCCGCGAGGCGATCCGCCATGGGTCGCTGTCGTTTTATACGGCGTCACGGCTCTTGCCGGCGTCGGTGCGTGATCCGGCGCTGGCGCTTTATGCCTTTTGCCGGCTTGCCGACGACGAGGTCGATCTGGGCGACGCCAAGATCGCCGCGGTGTCAGACCTGAAGGAACGGCTTGAGCTGGCCTTTGACGGCCGCCCGCGCAACGCCGCGCCCGACCGGGCCTTTGCCGCGATCATCGAGGCGTTCGACATGCCGCGTGCCTTGCCCGAGGCTCTGCTTGAAGGACTGGCGTGGGATGCGATGGAGCGTCAGTACGACACGCTGTCGGGAGTACGCAGCTATTCGGCCCGGGTGGCCGCCGCCGTGGGCGCGATGATGTGCGTGCTGATGCGCGTGCGCAACCGGGACGCCTTGGCGCGCGCCTGTGATCTGGGCGTGGCGATGCAGCTGACCAACATCGCCCGCGACGTGGGCGAAGACGCTGCCGAAGGCCGCCTGTACCTGCCGCGTGACTGGTTTGCCGAAGAGGGTCTGATCCCCGAAGAGTTCCTGGCCGACCCCAAGCCCACGCCTCAGGTCCGCGACATGACGCGCCGTCTGCTGACCGAGGCGGATGCGCTGTACGCGAAGTCCGAAGCGGGCGTGTCGGCCCTGCCGTTCAAGGCGCGCACCGGGATCTACGCGGCCCGCCACATCTATGCGGCCATCGGCCCGCAGGTGGCCAAGGCCGGGTATGACAACATCACCCGCCGCGCCTACACCAGCAAAGGTACCAAGCTGGGGTTGCTCGGCCTGTCGATCCTGCGCACGGGTGTGTCCACTGTCGCGCCGCAATCGCCGATCCTGTACGCCCGCGCCTTGCCCGAGGTTCAGTTCCTTGTGGATGCTGCCGCCGACGCTCCGGCAGCGCGCAGTGATTGGAGCGATACCCTGTACGCCACCTTTGCCACGCTCAAACGCCATGAAACGGCGGGTTGATCCGATGGCCCGCGCGCCTAGGTAGACTGACATGTTCTGGCTGTTCTTTTCCCTTTTCCTGGTGGCCTGCGGGGCCGCTGCGACAACCGGCGCGATGTTCGAGCCGGGCAAATGGTATGACGACCTGCAAAAGCCGTCGTGGAACCCGCCCAAATGGCTGTTCCCGGTGGCTTGGACCACCTTGTACCTGTGCATGTCGGTCGCTGCGGCCCGCGTGGCCGGCGAAGCAGGCGCAGCCCTGCCGTTGGCCTTCTGGGCGATGCAGATCGCGTTCAATACCCTGTGGACGCCGGTGTTCTTTGGCCTGCGCCGGATGAAGGCGGCGCTGATCATCATTGCGTTCCTGTGGCTGTCGGTTCTGGGCGCGCTGATCACCCATTGGCAGGTCGACTGGATCGCGGGCGCGCTGTTCATCCCTTACCTGATGTGGGTCAGCACGGCGGCGGCGCTGAACCATTCGGTATGGCGCCTGAACCCGGACGCCAGCGCGGATTAATCGCGGAACGTCCAGCGCGGCACACGGGGCACGCGCACGGCCAGCATCGGTTTGATCCATCGTGATGCAAAACGGCGCAGGTCAATCGCTTCGTGCACGCCGGTGGTCACCTCTCCGTTCAGGCGGGTGGTGACGGCGGTGCGCGAATAGAACGGCGCATCCAGCATGGCCAGAGACCGTTTTGCCCGCGTCCCCGGATCGGCGCGGCATTCGCGGCGCAACGCCCAGATGTTGCGCGTCATCGGCTGGGATGGGGGAAGGTCGGCGGTGCGCACCTCGCCCTGTTCGTCGAACGTGGCGGCGCAGGTCAGCGTTGATCCGTCCATGCGCGTGGCGTCATAAAAACAGGTCGCCCCGGCGCGGGTGGGAAACCGGCCCCAGGTCCAATAGCTGAAATCCTCTTCCAGCGCGCGGGTGCCAAAGTTGGCGTCGAAATA
>JAHDCH010000355.1 GCA_020629995.1 Pseudaestuariivita sp.
CCGCCGCCATCATCTCGTTCACCGCGGTCGTCACGGTCATCGGCAGGCCCATGCCACCGTATTCAGGGTCCGCCGCGATGGCGACCCAGCCACCTTCGGAAATGGCCCTGTACCCGTCCGCATAGCCCGGCGAGGTGCGCACGACGCCGTTTTCCAGAACGGCGGGATGTTCGTCGCCCGGGCGCTGGAGGGGGGCGAGCACCTCTTCACACATCTTGCCCGCTTCGGTCAGGATCGCGCCGACAACATCGTCGGTTGCATCGGCAAACCGGTCGGTGGCCGTCACAGCGCCCAGCCCGACCACATGGTCAAACAGGAAACGGTAATGGTCGACAGGGGCACGGTACGGCATGGTCTCGTCCTTTGGGTCTGGAGCGGCCCGCGCCTTGCGGCAGGCAAGGGGGCGGCGTATTGAGCGCTGAGCCTTATCCTAGCCACGCCCCACGGCACTTCAAATCATACGCCACGTCACGACGAGCCGAACTTGCCCCAGACCCTGCGACTTTGTGAAATTGCTGCCGATCTGGGCAAAGCCGCACAGCTTTTGCGGGCGGGCGAGCTGGTCGCCTTTCCAACCGAGACGGTCTATGGCCTTGGGGCGAACGCGACCGATGGCGCAGCGGTGGCAGCGATCTATGCAGCGAAAAACCGGCCTGATTTCAATCCGTTGATCGTGCATGTGCCGGATGTGGCCGGGGCCCGGGCGCTGATCCACTGGACGGATGAGGCTGATCGGCTGGCAGAGGCCTTCTGGCCCGGGCCGCTGACATTGGTGGGCCGGCTGCGCGAGGGGCATGGCATATCGTCGCTGGTGACGGCGGGGCTGGACACGCTGGCGGTGCGCGTGCCCGGAGCGCCGGTGGCACAAAGCCTGCTGCGCGAGGCGGGCGTGCCGGTGGCAGCGCCTTCGGCCAACCCGTCAGGGCGGATCAGCCCCACAACGGCCGCGCATGTACTGGCCGGTCTTGATGGCAAGATCGCGGCGGTGCTGGATGGCGGGCCATGCGAGGTCGGGCTTGAATCGACGATCCTGCACCTGGGCCCACCCGTGCAGATGCTGCGCGCAGGGGGCGTCACCGGCACGGATGTGGAGCGCGTGATAGGCCGGCGCGCCGAGGCACCAAAGGCACAGGGCATCACCGCGCCAGGGCAGCTGGCCTCGCATTACGCGCCAAGAGCAGAGCTGCGACTGAATGCAGAAGGGCCCCGGCCGGGCGAGACGTTCGTGGGGTTTGGAGCCGGGGGCGATCTGTCGCTGTCGGTCACGGGCGACCTGCGAGAAGCGGCAGCACGGCTTTTCGCGGTGCTGCACGAGCTGGACGCGCGCGGGGTGACGCGGGCGGCCTTTGCGCCGGTCCCCGACACAGGCCTTGGCCGGGCAATCAACGACCGGCTGCGCAGGGCGGCAGCGCCGCGCGACTGACCCTCAGGCGTGGCCGTGGGTGGTGGACGACAGGTTCAGCCCGTCGATCCCGAGGATCTTGAGGGCGCCGGACCATTTCGATGTGGCAGGTGCATCAAAAACAAGATCCTGCGTCGGATCCGCCACCAGCCAGGCATCCAGCCGGATCTCGGCCTCAAGCTGGCCCGGCGACCAGCCGGCATATCCCAGGGCAACCTGCCGCCGTTCGGGACCTTTGCCCTTGCCGATATCTTCGAGCACATCCAGCGTGGCCGTCATCCGAAACCCGCCGGGCACTTCGACCGTGGGCGCCTCGGTGGCATAGCCGGTGTCGTAAAGGACAAAGCCGCGCGCAGTTTCGACAGGACCCCCGAAATAGACGGCCTCGTCCTCGGAAATATCCGGGGCCTCGATATCCAGCTGTTCGAGCAAATGCGCCAGCGTCGTATCCGGATGAGGTTTATTCACGATTAATCCCATCGCCCCATCATCCGAATGTGCGACGATTAGAATAACCGTTCTTTCAAATCGCGAATCCGTCATTGACGGCATCGCGATCAGAACCTTACCTGCCAAATCCACGTGGTCCCCCAACCAACCTGAAAAAGTAGTCCTGAAACAATCGTCTCAATTTGTGTCAACTTGTGCGCTACTGAGGCGCAATGCAAGGCCATACTGACGCCAACTAGCGACAAATCTCGTTTAATCTGACCGGATCGTGAATTGGCGACACGCTCAGGATGAGGCACAACCTACCAATGCAACGAATTATCAATTTCATTTGCGCAAATCTAATGGCGGCGGCTGTCTTGGCGGCCAGCGGCGCAATGGCGCAGTCGGATTATGACCGAATCGTTTCGGCTGACGTTATTACCGGTTGGCGAAATGCAGATGGAAATCACACGGCAGGGTTGCGAATTGCGCTTGCGCCGGGATGGAAAACCTATTGGCGCGTTCCCGGAGAGGCAGGGATTCCGCCGCAATTCAATTGGCGCGGGTCCCGTAACGTGAGCAACGTGCAGGTGGTCTGGCCGACGCCCAAGGTCTTTGACCAGGCGGGGACGCAATCGGTGGGCTATGCCGACGTGGTGGTTTTGCCTCTGGCGGTCGCGACACGTCAGCCGGGCCGCGACGTGCGGCTGAAGGCCAGGATCCAGATCGGTGTGTGCCGCGATATCTGCATTCCCGAAACGCTGAGCATCGATGCGGTGCTGCCCGCGGCGGGCAGCCGGTCGCCCGCGCTGGTCGCCGCGCTGGCGGACCGGCCGTTTTCAGCCAAGGACGCAGGTGTGCGCGCGGCGCGGTGCGAGGTCCGGCCCATCGAAGGCGGCATGGCGGTGCGCGCCGAGATCGACATGCCCAGCGCAGGCGCGCCCGAGGCGGTGGTGATCGAAGCGC
>JAHDCH010000023.1 GCA_020629995.1 Pseudaestuariivita sp.
AAATAAGCAATCGGGGTGGTGGTGACGATGGGACGATGTCAGCCACCGGAGGGATACCCGGGCGCTTGGAGGGATACGGCCCCTCGTGCAACCGGACAACTCGCCGAGGGCCTGTTTGGTTCCAAAGAAAATGGGATTTTTTATAAACTAAAAAATCAATAACTTAAGTGAAGTAATGTCTCCTCTGAAGAAAATCTTGCCACAAAAGCCGGTACCCCGGATGCATCAGGATCCGAGCGCCAGCGATTATTTGATCACGATGGCGCGGAAATCGTTGACGTTCGTGCCCGTCGGTCCGGGCGCGAACAGATCATCGATGGCGGCAAAGGCCGAATAGGCATCGTTGCGGGCCAGCATCGCGGCCGGGTCAAGGCCCGCAGCGCGCAACCGCGCCGCCGATCCTGCGTCCACGAAGGCGCCCGCATTGTCTTCGGACCCGTCGATTCCATCGGTGTCCGCCGCCAGGGCGGTGATCCCGCCCACATCGTCAACCTCGCGCGCGAGGCTCAGCAGGAATTCCGAATTGCGCCCGCCGCGCCCGCCCGACCCGGCAAGAGTGACCGTCGTTTCTCCGCCCGACAGCAGCACGACGGGGCGCGCAAAAGGCCGGTCCTTGGTCGCCACCTCGCGGGCGATGGCTGCGTGGACCTTGGCCACGTCACGCGCTTCGCCTTCAATCGCGTCCGACAGGATGACCGCGGGCATGCCTTCCCGGCGCGCGACTTCGGCAGCAGCCTCAAGAGATTGCGCCGCCGAGGCGATCACAGCCACCGTGTTGCGGGCGAATGCAGGATCACCCGGGCTGGGCGGCAGATTGGCGTCTGACGCGATGATCTGCGCGGCAGCCTGCGGCAGATCAATCGGCCAGGCCTCAAGCGCGGCGCGCGCCTCGTGCCGCCCGCGCGCATCCGGCACCGTCGGCCCCGACGCCACCTGCGCCGGGTCATCGCCCGGCACATCGCTGACCACCAAAGACACAACGCGCGCCGGGTGTGCCAGCGCCGCCAGACGTCCGCCCTTGATTGTGGAGAGCTGATTGCGGATCAGGTTCATCACGCCGATTGGCGCGCCGGATGCCAGCAAAGCCTGATTGACTGCGATCTCGTCCTTCAGCGTCAGCCCGTCGCAAGGCGCGGGCAACAGCGCCGATCCGCCGCCGCAGACCAAGGCGACCACCAGATCATCCTGCGTCAGACCGTCCACAGCAGCGCGCAAGGCGGCTGATGCCGCCATCCCCGCAGCGTCGGGCACGGGATGTGCCGCCTCCATCACCCGCAGGCTGCGCGTCGCGCAGGCATAGCCATACCGCGTGACAACCACGCCTTCGAGCGGGCCATCCCACAGGTCTTCGAATGCGGCCGCCAGTTGGGCCGCGCCCTTGCCCGCTCCGATGACGATCGTACGTCCCTTTGGGCGCTCTGGCAGGTGCGGCACCAACGCGCGTTTCGGGTCGGCTGCCGCAACGGCGGCATCAAACAGGCGGGTCAGAAAGGCTTTGTCCATGGCAGACGATTTACCCCGCCGCCGCGCCGCGCACCATACGAAACCGCGAAACCGCCCACAGGGCCTAGCCGGGCTGATGGCAGACGGCTTCGATATTGTGGCCATCCGGGTCGCGGACATAGGCCGCGTAATAGCCGGCGTGGTACTGCGTGCGCAGACCGGGCGCCCCGTTGCAAAAGCCCCCGGCAGCACGCGCCGCAGCATGAAACGCATCAACCGCACCCGGCGTTTCGGCTCTGAGGGCAATGTGCATCAGGCCACGCGCGGGACGCTCGCCCGCGATCCACAGACAAGGTGCGCTGGCACCGTAACCAACGACGCGAACTCCGTCCGTGTCTTCGGGGTCAAGCGCGACCAGCCGCGCCATCCCCAGCGGCGCGAGAGCCTTGTCGTAAAACCCCTGCGACCGGTCAAAATTGCTGACGCCAAACGTGATGTGATCAATCATGCCGCGTGCCCTTGCCGCTGTACCGGTGCGCGGCGATGGTGCCCGCTGCACAACCAAGGTGCAAGCGGACCACCCAAGCCCTGCCACCCGGCAGATTGTGGCCTTAAATTCCCGCCCGCTCTGGCCCTATCCGAGGTCTCAAAATTTCCGTGATATAGCTCATCTGATGCTGCCCGACGGCGATTGAGTCGGGCCCCGAGAGGAGAGTTCCCATGGACGGCGCACTGAACGAAAACGACATCAGCCATGTGGTCGAGGCCGACCGCGCTCATGTCTGGCACCACCTGATCCAGCACAAACCCTTCGAGACGACCGATCCCCGGATCATCATCGAAGGCAAGGGCATGCGCGTCTGGGACCAGAAGGGCAAAGAGCACCTTGATGCGGTGTCCGGCGGCGTCTGGACGGTGAACGTGGGCTATGGCCGCGAGTCGATTGCCAAGGCGGTCTATGACCAGCTGATCAAGCTGAACTATTTTGCCGGCTCGGCGGGCTCGGTCCCCGGAGCGCTGTTTTCCGAAAAGCTGCTGACCAAGATGCCGGGGATGAGCCGGGTGTACTATTGCAACTCGGGGTCGGAAGCGAACGAGAAGGCGTTCAAGATGGTGCGCCAGATCGCGCACAAGCGCTATGGCGGCAAAAAGCACAAGGTGCTGTACCGCCACCGCGATTACCACGGCACCACGATCAGCTGCCTGTCGGCAGGCGGCCAGGAAGAGCGCGGCGCGCAATACGGCCCCTACACCCCCGGCTTTGTCGAGGTGCCCCACTGCCTCGAATACCGCGCGCAGCCCGAGTTTGAGGGCGGCAACTACGGCGAATGGGCCGCAAACCAGATCGAAGAGGTCATCCTGCGCGAAGGCCCCGACACCGTGGGCGCGCTGTGCCTGGAGCCGGTGACCGCAGGCGGCGGCGTCATCACCCCGCCCGAAGGGTACTGGGAGCGGGTGCAGGAGATCTGCAAGAAGTACGACATCCTGCTGCACATCGACGAGGTCGTCTGCGGCGTGGGCCGCACGGGCGTCTGGTTCGGCTATCAGAACTACGGCGTGAAGCCGGACATGGTCACGATGGCCAAGGGTGTCGCCTCGGGCTATGCGGCGATTGCCTGCCTTGTGACGACCGAAGAGGTCTTTGACATGTTCAAGGACGACGCGTCGGACCCGATGAGCTATTTCCGCGACATCTCGACCTTTGGCGGCTGCACCGCAGGGCCCGCAGCAGCGATCGAGAACATGCGCATCATCGAAGACGAGAACCTCTTGGACAACACGCTTGCCATGGGTGACCGGATGATCGCCAACCTGAACGCGCTGGCCGAAAAGCACGCCTGTATCGGTGATGTGCGCGGCAAAGGCCTGTTCTGCGGCGCCGAGCTGGTGGCCGACCGCGCCACCCGCGAACCGGCCGCAGAAAAGATGGTGCAGGCCGTTGTGGGTGACTGCATGGCGCAAGGTGTCGTGATCGGGGCAACCAACCGCAGCGTGCCCGGCTTCAACAACACGCTGTGCTTCTCGCCGGCGCTGATCGCGACGGCGGACGACATCGACCAGATCACCGACGCGGTCGATCAGGCCCTGACCCGCGTGTTCGGGTAAACCTTTGGCCTTGGTCCCCTGCGGTCTTGCCGCGGGGGACCAACCGTACATCTGCGTGGCGGTTGACTTGGCGCAGCCCTGTCGTTACCCCCACAACCCTGGGGCGCGCAGGAGCCCCGTGAGGCGCCAGCCCAATCTTGCATCCGGTTCTCTCAAGTGTTGAGGAGGATGCTGCATGGCGCCCTATAACGAAATCTCTGTCTCTGCCCTTGCGCGGCTGATCGGCACGCCCGATTGCCCGGTTTTGGTGGACGTCCGCACGGACGAAGACTTTGACAAAGATCCACAGCTGATACCCGGCGCGTTTAGGCACCCGTTCACAGCAGCGACCGACCTTGCCGACAGGCTTCGGGGACGTTCCGCTGTCGTTTATTGCCAAAAGGGGCTCAAGCTGAGCCAGGGCGCGGCGGCATTGCTGCGGGCATCGGGCGTACGCGCCGAAGTCCTGCACGGCGGCCACCTTGCCTGGAAAGACGCGGGCCTGCCGATGGTGCGGGCGGATAGACTGCCGCCGCGCAACGGCTCGGGCCAGACCCTTTGGGTCACCCGCCATCGCCCCAAGGTCGACCGGATCGCCTGTCCCTGGCTGATCCGCCGCTTTGTGGACCCGGACGCCCGGTTTCTGTTTGTGGCTCCATCTCAGGTGACCTTGGTGGCCGAGCGTTTTGGCGCAACCCCGTTCGATGTCGAAGACGTGTTCTGGACCCATCGCCGGGACCGATGCACCTTTGATACGATGGTGGACGAGTTCGGCATTCAGCACCCGGCCCTGACGCACCTTGCGTCGATTATTCGCGGTGCTGACACGGACCGCCATGATCTCGCGCCCGAAGTTGCCGGCCTGCTTGCGGTGTCACTTGGGCTGTCGCGGATGTTTCGCGATGATCTGCAGCAACTGGAGGCGGGTATGCTGCTGTATGATGCCTTCTACCGCTGGGCACGGGATGCCACCAACGAAGGCCACGCCTGGCCCCATGCCCAGGGCGGGTCCTGACACATGAGCGCAGACACCAAATCCTTTCCCAACCCGTCCCTGCGCGCTGCGGCGCGCGTGTGGTGGAAAATCGGCATGTTGTCCTTTGGCGGCCCGGCAGCGCAGATCGCCCTGATGCACAAAGAGCTGGTCGAGGACCGCGCCTGGTTGTCCGAACAGCAATTCCTCAATGCACTCAGCTTTTGCATGCTTTTGCCCGGCCCCGAAGCCATGCAGCTGGCCACCTATGCGGGCTGGCGGCTGCACGGGACGCCGGGCGGCCTGATCGCCGGGCTGCTTTTTGTTCTGCCCGGCGCGGCGATCATCATGGCGCTTGCCGCGATCTACAGCCTTTATGGATCGGTGCCGCTGGTCCAGGCGCTGTTTTTCGGGGTCAAGGCAGCCGTGCTGGTGATCGTTGTCGAAGCCTTGCTGCGCGTTGCCAAAAAGGCGCTTGGCCGGTGGCACCACTGGCTGATCGCAGGGGTGGCCTTTGTCGCGATTTTTGCCTTTGCTGTGCCCTACCCCGTCATCGTGGCTTTGGCCGGCCTTGCTGGGTGGGTGTCGGCCGCAAAGCACCCGATCCATGAGACCGCGCGCACCGCACATGTCCCGATGTCACAGACCGCGCGGACATGTGCCGTGTGGCTTGCGATCTGGGGCCTGCCGCTTCTGGCGCTGCAATGGCTGGGTGCGCCCGGCATTTTTGTCCAGATCGGAACGTTTTTCAGCACGCTGGCCGTTGTTACCTTTGGCGGGGCCTATGCCGTTCTTGCCTATATGGCTCAGGACGTTGTCGGAACATTCGGGTGGCTGACCGCAGGCGAGATGATTGATGCCCTCGGCCTTGCCGAAACCACCCCGGGTCCCTTGATCCTGGTCACCCAGTTCGTCAGTTTTCTGGCCGGGTTCCAGGCTGGCGGGCTTGGCTTTGCGGTGGCCGGTGCTCTTGTCGCCCTTTGGGTGACGTTCGTGCCCTGCTTCCTGTGGATCTTTGCCGGCGCGCCGTACATTGACTGGCTGTCTGGCCAGCCCCGACTGCAAGGCGCTCTGCGTGCGATCACGGCGGCGGTCGTGGGTGTCATTCTCAACCTTTCGCTGTGGTTCGCGTTGCATGTCCTGTTCGGCACGGTGTCGCGGGTGCAGATCGGGGCCGCCGCCCTGTGGTGGCCCGATGTTGCGACGATCGACTGGCTGGCGGCCGGGCTGTTCGGTGTCAGCTGCTTGCTGGCCTTCCGGCTGCATTGGGGCATCCTGCCCGTCCTGCTGTTCGCGGCTTGTGCGGGCGCTGGTTTGAACCTGCTGCTCTAGGGCCGCTGTGCGGCAACACCGGCTTTGCGGGGTTCAGCCGTGCAGGTCGCGGCTGTCCTTTGGCGCGGCGTCCCGTTCGTGCATGCCATAGTCACGCACCACGCCTGCAACCCGCAGCCGGTAGCCTGCGAACATCACGTCTCGCCCCGCCGTCTGCGCACCTCGGTGCTGCGGCAGATTGCGCCAGGCCTCCAACGCTTCTTCGCTTTCCCAGAACGACAGCGACAGCAGCTTGGTGGGATCCATGATCGACTGGAACCTTTCGACGCTGATGAACCCCGGAATGCTTTCGGCCAGCGGGCGCATCCTGGCAGCCATGTCGAGATAGGCATCTACCTGACCCTCGGCGGGGTGCACTTCGAAAATGACGGCGATCATGGCGTGTCCTCGTTTGGTCCCGTCACCAGCTTCAGAAAGGTACGGTCCTCGCGCAAGAGGAACTTTTCGGATTGCGCGAACGCATAATTCTCGCGCCCGAGTGGATCCTCCGCCAAACGGGCGCGATAGGCTTCGTAGGCTGCCAGCGACTTGACGTGGTAGATGCCGTAGGCCCGCGTGGCCGAGCCTTCGTGCGGCGCGAAATAGCCAACCAGGTCCGCCCCGCAGCGCGGGATCGCGGTGCTCCAGTTGCGCGCATAGGTGTCGAATGCGGCGCGCTTGGTCGGGTCAATGTGATAGCGGATGATGCAGGTGAGCATGGGCCTCTCCGGTTTGGTGATTGGAAGTTGGTTCCCGTGATATAGCGGGTTGCGTATCACGCATGCTTCGATCAGGATCGAACCATGAAAGCAGGACCTGACATAGCGCGCATTGCCGCGTTGATCGGCGACCCGGCGCGGGCCAACATCCTGACTGCCCTGATGTCGGGCCGCGCCCTGACCGCGCGCGAGCTGGCGCAAGAGGCTGGCGTGGGTGCGTCAACCGCGTCGTCGCATCTGAACAAGCTGACCCAAGGTGGGCTTGTCGCTGTCGCGCAGGACGGGCGCCACCGCTATCACAGGCTGGCGGGACCCGAGGTGGCGCATGCGCTCGAGACGCTGATGGGGCTGGCGGCGGGTCGCGGGCATTTGCGACACCAGCCCGGGCCCAAGGACATGGCGCTGCGGCAGGCACGGGTGTGCTACAATCACCTGGCAGGTACCGCAGGCACGGCGCTGTTCTCTTCGTTTGTCGACCGAGGCTGGCTGGACAATTCGGACGGCAGTCTTGCGCTGTCGCCGGATGGCACCGCCGCAATGATCGGCTTTGGCATTGACATGGATGGGCTGTCGCGGGGCCGCGCGCCTGTGTGCCGCCCGTGCCTTGATTGGTCGGAACGGCGCACGCATCTGGCCGGCAGTCTTGGGCGCGCGTTGTTCGCTGCATTTGAGGCGCGCGGCTGGGCACGCCGCATCCCGGGCAGCCGCGCCGTCGAGATCACGCCAAAAGGCCGCGCAGGCCTGCGCGACCACTTTGGCGCTCGGATCAGACCCTGACCCGGGCTCTACCATGTCTGCCGCAATCGCTGGACGGGCAAAGGGGTACAGGAACACCGCCGGATAGTTTAATAATGAATATTCATTATTGATTCGTGAGGAGGCTTCTATGCCCGTTTTGTCGCGCCTTGCAGCGCTATCCATTGCCGCTTTGGCGGCTCTTGCCCCACCCGCCCTTGCCGACGGACATGCATCCGGGATCACGGCACAACAGACCAGCCTGGCGCACAACACGCTCAAGGCTTTTGCCTATGACTGGTACGCACGCTTTGACCGGGGCGCCGGGATCGAGGCCTTGGCGCCGAACCTGCCGGACAGGTTTGAATTCGTCTATCCGCAAGCCACCGTCACCTCGCTTGCGGATTTTGCACCGCTGCATGCCGCCGCCCAGGACGCCTCGGTCGCCAGCGCGCATGATATCGAGGAAATCCGTGTCCACCCCACCGCCGAAGTGGACTTGTTCGAAATCGTGACGCCGCACACCTACTGGATCGAACGCAAGGACGGCACGTTCGGCGACATCGATATTGTCAGCCTGATGCGGGTGCGCCTTGGCCAGGCGACTGTCCGCGACCCGTCAGGTGACCTGCCCAAGATCGAAGCGTATCGTGTTGTCTTTGAAAACAACCGTGACACGGACGTGTCACAGAACATCGCGCAGAACGGCAGCGCCGGGTTCTCGGTCAATGACGCCAAATCGTTCGTCCATCAATGGTTCGCCGCCACCGATGCACGCGATGCCGACGCAATAATCGCCCGCACGTCGCAAGGCGCACTGAACATCGATCTGCTGGGCACCAGGATCACGTCAGCCGACGAGCTGCGCACCTATCTCGAGAGCAACAGCGCGGCACAGGTCTGGGCGACCCATCTGCCGCACAACATTTCGGTAACGCCGACAGAAGGCGGCTTTGCCGTCCGCTTCATCGTTCATTTCGAAGGCCTCATCGATGGCGCAGGTGAGACGTTTCTGACAAACGTGACCCAGTGGCAGCTGATCAAAGAAGACGGCGCGTTGCGGCTTCGCGATTACAGCCTGACGATCTTGTGATACGGGAGGGTCATGCCACGCATGACCAAAGACCAGACCCGCAAGAAGCTGCGCGACGCCGTGGTCGCAGAAGCCATTGAACACGGGTTCAGCGCCACGTCGGTTGCCGGCGTGGTGCAAAGGGCGGGAACCTCCGCCGGAACCGTCTACGTTCATTTCCGCAGCAAGGAAGACATGCTTCAGAAGGTCTTTCTTGAGATCAAGAATGAATTTCATGCCACGATGATGGACGCCCAAGGCGCGACCAATTCGGCGTCCATGGTCGAACAGATGTGGATCAACATGTTCGCCTTCGTGCGCGCGCAACCTGCGGATTTTCTGTATCTCGAATTTGGCAATTCGGCGCGTATCCTGACCCCAAGCCAGGAACAGGATGCGGCGCGCATGACGGCCGAGATTGCACAGATGCTGCAAACCGGAATTGACGACGGGACACTGGCTGATGTTGGCGTCGATGTCATTTCGCTGCTGCTTGTCTCCCCGGCCCTGCAACTGGCGCGGCAGTCCGTCCAGCACGGGCGCGCCATTCCCCAAAGCACCATCGACATCATGTTCGACCGCGTCTGGCGGGCGATTGCGCGTGACGGGTGACCAAGGCGCAGACGCGGGCCAAATAATACCAGTTTACGCCCGCGCTAAGACCAGTTAAGCGAAGGTCATGGCTATTCCCGTTGACGCCTTGATGCTGGACCCGTCCGCGCAAGGCACGCTTCAATCCCGGATTCAGCAGATGGTCGCGCAGGGCATCCTGTCGGGGCGGTTCCGACGCGGTGAAAAGCTGCCGTCGTCGCGCAAGCTGGCCGCGCATCTGGGCGTCAGCCGGATCACCGTGACGCTGGCCTATAACGAGCTGCTGGCCAATGATTACCTGACATCGCGCGGGCGGTCGGGCTATTTCGTGTCCGACAATGCGCCCGACCCGCCGGCATTTGACGGCGTTGGCCCAACGCCGGACAAGATCGACTGGGCGCGCGCAATCGGGCAGCGGTTTACCGGCGGTGCAACGCCCAGCAAGCCGCAGGATTGGCAGAGTTATACCTACAGCTTCATCTACGGACAGACGGACCCGTCGCTGTTCGACCACGCCAACTGGCGCCAGTGCGCCATGCAGGCACTGGGCGTGCGTAATTTCACGGCGATGACCACCGATTACTACGATCAGGACGACCCCGAGCTGATCCAGTTCGTGCTGCGCCATACCCTGCCCCGCCGCGGCATCACCGCGACCCCCAGCCAGGTGCTGATCACGCTGGGCGCGCAGAACGCGCTGTGGCTGGCCGCGCAGGTGCTGCTGCGCCCCGGCAAGCGCGCGGTGATCGAGGATCCGTCCTATTTCGCGCTGCGCGACATCCTGCGGCAATCCCATTGCGAAACCGTACCCGTGAGGGTGGATGAACAGGGCCTCCGACCCGAGGACGTGCCGGATGGCAGCGATGTGATCTTTGTCACGCCCAGCCACCATTGCCCGACCTCGGGCACCATGCCCCTGAAACGGCGACGCGCCCTGTTGGACCGCGCCCGCGCGCTGGACGCCCTGGTGGTCGAGGACGACTACGAGTTCGAAATGGCCTTTTTGCACCCGCCGTCCCCGGCGCTGAAGTCGCTGGATGACGAAGGGCGGGTGATCCATGTGGGGTCGTTCTCGAAATCTCTCTTTCCGGGGCTGCGGCTGGGCTATCTGGTGGGGTCCAAACCGTTTATCGACGAAGCACGCGCGCTGCGGGCCAGCGTGTTGCGGCACCCGCCCGGGCTGATCCAGCGCACGGCAGCCCAGTTCCTGAGCCTGGGGCATTATGATGCGCTGATCCGGCGTATGGCGCGCGTGTACCACGAACGCCGCCGCGTGATGGAAGAGGCCATCGACGCGCACGGGCTGACGATCGCAGGCACCGCCGCGCATGGCGGATCGTCGTTCTGGATGCGCGCACCCGACGGGGTGGATGCCGAATGGCTGGCGCGGCATCTGGCCAAGCGCGACGTGCTGATCGAACCGGGTGCGCCGTTCTTTGCCAGCGCCCCGCGCCCGATCGAGTTCTACCGCATCGCCTATTCGTCGATCCCCGCCGAGCGGATTCCCGAAGGCATTGCGCGCATCGCCGAGGCCATCGGCGCACGCGCCTGACAAAGCGCCGCGCGGAAATCCGCAGGGCACGGGCACCGGCGCGCGCGAATTTATTCGTGGCCGGGCCTGCGCCCACGCGCTAGCTTTGGCCTACGAAGGGCGCCGGTTTTCAAAGCGCGCCCGAAATCTGGGAGGATGACATGACATTCATCAAGACTCTGGCCGCCGGCATGGTGGCCGGCGCCGTAACCTTTGCCGGCGGCGCCATGGCCGAAGAAAAGGACTATGTCCTGAACACCGCATCGACGGGCGGCACCTACCACCCCGTGGGCACTGCGATCTCGACCCTGACCAAGGTCAAACTGCTGCCCAAGCAGAAATTTTCGCTGACCGCCGTGAACTCGGCCGGGTCGGGCGCGAACGTGCAGGCGCTGGGTGCGGGCACCGCTGATTTCGCCATTCTGCAGGGCCTGTTCGGATCGTATGCCGCAACGGGCACCGGCCCCGTGACCGAGCCGCAAGAGAACCTGCGTTCGGTCACCATGCTCTGGCAGAACGTCGAGCAGTTTGTTCTGTCGAACGATCTGGTCGACACCGGCACCGTGTCCGACCTGATGGCGGCCAAAGGCAAGCCGATGGCGATGGGCCGTCAGAATTCGGGGACGATCGGATCGAACCGCGTGCTGATGTCGGGACTGGGTGTCGACATGGAAGCCGATTACGAGCTGGTGTTCGCCGGCTACGGCCCTTCGGCTGACGCAATGGCCAACGGCCAGGCAGTGGGCGGCGGATTCCCGGCGGGCCCCCCGACCGGCGCGATCACCAAGCTGATGGCCTCGAACGGTGACAAGTTCACCCTGCTGAACGTCACCGCCGAGCAAGGCGCAGCCATGGACGGTGGCCGCAACCTGTGGGTGCCCTACACCATTGCAGCCGGCACATACCCCGGCCAGGACGCGGATGTGCAGACCATTGCACAGCCCAACTTCCTCGCCGTGAACGCCTCGGTCGATGAAGAGCACGTCTATCAGGTCACCAAGACGATGTATGAAAACCTGCCCTTCCTGCAGGCGATCCACCCCGCCACCAAGGCGATGGCGGTCGAAGCCGCGATGGCCGGCCTGCCCGTGCCGCTGCACCCCGGTGCTGCGCGCTACTACAAGGAAGTGGGGCTTGAGATCCCCGAACGCCTGATGGCCAACTAAAACCACTGGCCCCTCCTGCCAGCCCGGCGGGAGGGGCTTTTGCCAAGCGCGGGTCCACGGGGCCTGCGCTTCCGCTGCTCGCCACCAGACTGCACCAAATCCAAAGGTTTTGGCACGCCGCTGCGCCTGACACGGCGCGCGTGATCCGGATATACCCATGACACAGACCCCAGACATCCCCGAAGACGTGGCCGCCATGATGTCGGCCCGGCGCGAAGACTGGCTGACGCTGGACCGCGCAACCGAAACTCCTTTGCGCATGGCGGTTGCCACGCTCGCGGTTGCGTTCGGCATCTGGCACATCCTGACCAACGTCTGGCTGACCGAGCCGGGCATGTGGCAAAACGCGATCCATTTTGCCGGGTTCGCCTTTTTCGCCAGTATCATCTATTCGCCCTGGAAAGCCGCCGCCGACACGCCGCGCGGTCTGGCTGTGGATTTTGTCTATGGTCTGCTGGTCGCGGCGTCTGCGCTGTGGATCGCCGGGGCCGAGACTGGCCTGTACGAACGGACACTGGCGCAAACGGGCCTTGCGTGGCAGTTCCGCACGCTGGACATCGTGGCGGGGGCGGTGCTGATATTTGCGGCGCTGGACCTGTCGAAACGGGTGTCGGGTTGGGTGATCCCCATCCTGATTGTGCTGTCGCTGTCCTATATCCTGTTTCTGGGCAGCTATCTGCCGGGCGTGTTCCGCGCCGCGTCGCTGCCGCCCAACGATGTGCTGTTCCGCACGCTGTTCAATGACGAGGGGATGTTCGGCATCCTGGCCTCGATCTCATCGACGAACATCACCCTGTTCATGATCTTTGGCGGCTTCCTCGTCGCCTCGGGCGCGGCGGATTTCGTGATCGAGCTGAGCAAGGTCGTGGCCGGCCGCATCAAGGGCGGGGCGGCTTTTGTCGCGGTTCTGTCATCATCGCTGACGGGCACGATTTCTGGCTCGGCCATTGCCAACACCGCGTCGACCGGGGTGATCACCATCCCGCTGATGAAATCGAACGGCTTTCGCCCCAAGTTCGCCGCCGGCGTCGAGGCTGCGGCCAGCACGGGCGGCCAGCTGATGCCACCGATCATGGGCGCGGGCGCCTTCGTGATGGCCAGCTACACGTCGATTCCCTACGCCACGATCGTGACCGTCAGCATCGTCCCGGCGATCCTGTATTTCCTGTCGGTCGCCTTCATCGTGCGGATCGAGGCGGTCAAGCACAACGTGGGCGAAGGCATTAGCCTCGAGGTGGACCGGGGCAAGATGCTGTCTGGCGGTCTGGCCTTTTGCGGGCCGCTGGGCGTGATGATCTGGCTGCTGTTGTCGGGGGTCACGCCCGCCTATGCGGCCAGCTGGGCCATTGCAACGCTGGTGCTGGTCAGCTGGGGCGCGACCTTGCTGAGCAAGATCGTCGGGCCGGGCCTGTTTGCACCTGTGCAGATGGGGCCGAGCAAGATCGCCGAAGCCATCATGATGGGCATCCGGTCTTCGATCCTGACGGGTGTTCTGCTGGTGGCCATCGGGATCATGAACAACGCGATTGTGACCTCGGGCGTCGGCAACGGCTTTTCGCTGATGATCGCGCAATGGAGCCAGGGGTCACTGGTGCTGGCGATTGTGCTGATCGGTCTGGCGTCGCTTGTGCTGGGCATGGGCCTGCCGGTGACGGCGGCCTATATCATCCTGGCGATCCTGACCGCGCCTGCGCTGGCCGGTATCCTGGCCGATGGCGTGATCGTCGAAGCGCTGATGGCCGGCCTCGCCGACCCGACGCAATCAGCGATGTTCATGCTGGTGGACAGCCCACATGCGCTGAAAGTGGCCGAAGGGATGACCCGCGAAGAGGCCGTTCAGCTGATGCGCGACATTCCGTTCGAGCTGGCCGTGACGATCCGCCCGCTGCTGGTGGACCCGGCCTTGCAAACAACATTCTTGCTGACCGCGCACCTGATCATCTTTTGGCTGAGCCAGGACAGCAACGTGACGCCACCCGTCTGTCTTGCGGCCTTTGCTGCCGCCGGGATCGCGGGATCGCGGCCCATGGCGACGGGGTTCCAGTCGTGGAAGATCGCCAAGGGGCTGTATATCGTGCCGTTGATGTTCGCCTATACTCCGCTGATCTCGGGCAGCTTTGCCGAGGTGATGCAGATCGGGTTCTTTGGCCTGTTTGCCATCTACGCCACCAACGCGCTGATCCAGCTGTATGCAGAGGGCCCATTGAAGGTTTGGCACTATCCGATGCTGCTGGTGGGCGCGGTTGGATGCTATTGGCCGCTGAATTGGGCGGCGAACCTTGGCGGTGCGGCGGTTGTGGTGGCCGTGGTCCTGATGTCACGGCGGGCGATGGGTGCGAGCACCCATCCTACACAGACCGCAGCGCAGCCGTAGGATGGGTGCTTGCACCCATCCTGGCCGGTGGTGCGTGACGCAGCGGCGCAGTTGATCCGGCTGGGCGGGGGTGATTGTCTCCGCCCAAACGGAGGACACCCCATGAAACAAGCCGTCATCGTCTCGGCCGCGCGCACCGGCCTTGCCAAATCCTTTCGCGGATCGCTCAATCAGACCCACGGCGCAACACTGGGCGCTCATGCCGTCAGCGCTGCAGTGACGCGCGCAGGTGTGGATCCGGAGCGCATCGAGGACGTGGTGATCGGCTGCGGCTTTCCCGAAGGCGTCACCGGCCAGAACGTCGCCCGCCAAATCGCAATGCGCGCGGGCCTGCCCGACACCGCCTGCGGGATGACCGTCAACCGGTACTGCTCGTCCGGCTTGCAATCCATAGCGCTGGCCGCGCAGCAGATCACGGCCGAGGGCGCCGGGCCGATGGTGGCTGGAGGGGTCGAAAGCATCTCGATGGTGCAGCCCGATGTGTCGGCCTTTCCCGACCCATGGCTGCAAGAACACCGCCCCGAGGCCTACATGCAGATGATCGACACCGCCGACCTCGTGGCCGACCGATACGGCGTCAGCCGCGAAGAGCAGGACGCCTACGGCCTGCGGTCGCAGGCGCGCATCGCGGCCGCACAAGAGGCCGGTCTGTTCGCGGACGAAATCGTGCCGATGGACACCGTGATGGCCGTCAAGGATCGCGAGACGGGCGAGATCAGCGAGCAAGCCGTCACGCTGGACCACGACGAATGCAACCGCCCTGGCACGACAATCGAAGGGCTGGCCGCGCTGGAGCCTGTGCGTGGGCCTGGCAAATACATCACCGCAGGCAATGCCTCGCAGCTGAGCGATGGCGCCGCTGCCGTTGTGCTGATGGAGGCCGCCGAGGCCGAAGCGGCAGGGCTTGAGGCCATGGGCGCGTTTCGCGGGTTTGCCGTCGCAGGCTGCGGGCCCGAAGAGATGGGGATCGGCCCTGTCTTTGCCGTACCACGCCTGTTGGAGCGTCACGGGCTGAGCGTGAGTGACATCGATCTGTGGGAGCTGAACGAAGCCTTTGCCAGCCAGGCCCTGTATTGCCGCGATCGACTGGGGATCGATGACGAGATCTGCAACGTCAACGGCGGCTCCATCGCCATCGGTCACCCTTTTGGCATGACCGGCGCGCGCATGGTCGGGCATCTGTTGCGCGAAGGCAAACGCCGGGGCGCAAAGCGCGGTGTTGTCACCATGTGCATCGGCGGCGGCATGGGCGCGGCGGGCCTGTTCGACATCTACTGATGACGGGCCCCGCCCCTGCGCGGCTCTTTGCGCGCGGGCGATCCGGCCTAGGTTCTGAGCGGGACCCTCGAAACATGGCACCGGAGACAGCGGCATGAAAAAGCTACAGGCCCAGGGGCTGCATCACATCACGATGATGGGCGCGGACCGGGCAACTTCGATCGCTTTTTGGGAGGGGCTGCTGGGCATGCCCTTTGTCTTTGAACAGCCAAACCTGGATGATCCCAGCCAAGGGCATCTGTATTTCGATCCTGGCGACGGGCGGCTGATCACGATCTTCACCAGCGAAGAGCGCACACCTGACAGCCGCCCGGCCCCGGCCGAGCCGGGCCAGATGCATCACGTGGCCTTTACGGTGAGCCAATCGACATACAGCCAGCTGGCCGAGCGACTGGACGCGCGCGGCATTCCGCATTCTGGGGAAAAGGATCGGGGGTTCATGAACTCGATCTATTTTCGCGACCCGCTGGGGATGCTGATCGAGCTGGCATCCTATCGGTTTGAGCCACCCGCCGGCCACAGCCACGCTGACGTGTTGCAGACCGCACATCGGATCCGCGTGGCAGCGGGCGATGCGGCCATCGCGGACAGCCATCTTGCGGATGCCATCGAAGAGCTCAGCGCCAGACGCCCCAGCCTGAGCGACTAGCGCGTCCCGCTCATCGGACCTTGCGGCCCGCCTCGCCACGCGGCATCCGCGGCGCGGTCAGCCGCATTTGGAATGGCCGCAGGAGCTGCAGGTCATGCACCCTTCGGACATGTGCATCGTGTACTGGCCGCAATTGGGGCAGGCCTTGCCACGATTGCCGTCTAGGTTGACGACCTGCGCACGCGGATCTTCCTTGAGGCCCATCCCCTCGCCTTCGAGAAAACCGGTGGCAACCATGTGCCGTTCGATCACGCCGCCGATGGCCGCAAGGATTGAAGGGATGTACTTGCCCTCGACCCAGGCACCGCCGCGCGGGTCGAACACGGCTTTCAGCTCTTCGACCACAAAGGTCACGTCCCCGCCGCGCCGGAACACCGCCGAGATCATCCGCGTCAGCGCGACGGTCCAGGCAAAATGCTCCATGTTCTTGGAGTTGATGAACACCTCGAACGGGCGCCGCTGGGTGCCCTGCACGATGTCGTTGATCGTGATGTAGATCGCATGCTCGCTGTCGGGCCACTTGAGCTTGTAGGTCTGCCCCTCCAGCGCATTGGGCCGGTCGAGCGGCTCGGAGATGTAGACAACATCTGCTGCATTGGCATCGACGACGACCTCGGTCTCCGAGGGCTGTCCCCGGCCGCGGGTGGGGGTGAAGCCCCCGCCCGGGGGGGCGGTCGGGGGCTGCCCGGCGGTGCCGCCGGGCTGGTCACCTTCACCGAAGAGCAGCCAGCCGGGGGAGACGTTCAGTGCCGTCGCGAAATCTTCGATATTTGGAATCGTCTTTTGAGCGCCACTTTCAGCCTTGGAAATTGCAGCAGCAGAGGTACTCGCTAAATCTGCAAGTTGTGCTTGCGTAAGCTGGGCGCGTTTCCTAGCCCAAATCAGGCGCTCTTCGCGGCTCTGCAGCACCGGCAAGCTATCTTCCTTTTTCTCCTCTGCCACGCTCAGCACCGACCCGGTCACCGCGTTCGGGCGGTAGGTCGTGCAGCCTTTGCAGCCTTGGTCCCAGGCGGCCATGTACACGTCCTTGAACGCGTCGAACGAAATGTCCTCGGGGCAGTTGATCGTCTTGGAGATCGACGAGTCGACCCATTTCTGAGCGGCCGCCTGCATCTTGACGTGGTCGAGCGGGGCGAGCGTCTGGGCGTTGACAAAGTGATCGGGCAAGGGCGCATCGCCCTTCAGGTCGCGCCACATCTGGACGGCGTAATCGACCACCTCTTCTTCGGTGCGCGAGCCATCCTTTTGCAGGACCTTGCGGGTGTAGGCATAGGCAAAGACAGGCTCGATGCCCGACGACACGTTCCCGGCGTAAAGCGAGATTGTCCCCGTGGGTGCAATCGAGGTCAGCAGCGCGTTGCGGATGCCATGTTCGGCAATCGCGGCACGCACATCTTCGTCCATCATCTGCATCGTGCCCGAAGCGAGGTATTTCTCGGCGTCGAACAAAGGAAACGCTCCCTTCTCGCGCGCCAGATCGACCGACGCGAGGTAGGCCGCGCGGGCGATGGCGTGCAGCCAGGCCTCGGTCTGGGCGGCGGCCTCGTCCGAGCCATAGCGCAGGCC
>JAHDCH010000024.1 GCA_020629995.1 Pseudaestuariivita sp.
TCGACCGGGCCCAGCTCTTCGTCCACCGCCGCGTCAGCGGCCTTGTCGATCACCGTGCTGCCCGTGCCAGCCTCATAGCGCGATCCATAGTCCAGCGTGTGCACCGGCTGCGGCACCTCGCAGGCGGCGGCCACTGCCGGACCCGCGAGCGTAGCGAGCCCCCCCGCCAAAGCAAGCGCCAGCGCGCGGATCATGTCCCGCTCAGCCGCAACAGCCTTGCCAGACGTTCGGCCGGGCGGTCGCCCGCCGCCGCCGCCTGATCCAGCCAGACCAGCGCCCCCGGCACGTCGCGCACCACGCCCAGACCATAGCCCAGCATCTCGCCATAGGCGCTCATGCCCTGCACGTGCCCGCCTTCGGCCGCCGACAGCAGCCAGCGTGCTGCCTCGGCCAGCTCGCCCTTGGTGGTGGCCCGGTCGCGCAGCAACAGCCCGTATTCGGTGCGGGCGGCCACGTCTCCGCCCTGCCCCAGCTGGCGGTACAGGGTGCCCATGTCGAACCGCGACATCACGCTGTCCTGCACCGCGCGCTCGGCGCGGCGGAACTGGCCCAGCACCCAGGTCTGGTCCTGCGCCCCGCCCCGCGTCACCAGCGCCAGCAGGTGATCTGCGGCAAGGCTGGGATCATAATCCTCCAGATCGGGGTTCGACGTCAGCTGATACAGCGTGCGCAGCGCGGTCAGGTCCCCGTCGGCCAGCGCCCGGTCCTTGACGCCCTTGCGGTCGGGCGCCGCGCCCGTGTCATAGGCGGTCAGCTGGATGTCGCTCAGGCGCAGCTTCGACAGCACGTGCTTGCCGTGGATGGTCAGCCCGATCTGCTTCCAGCGGAACGCCTCCGCCGGATCACCCAGGATGGTGTGCGCGTCGGCCATCTCTTCGACATCCTTGGTCGAACAGTTCATCTGCTGCGCCGCGCGGTCAAAGTAATCGCCCCGCTTGTCGGGGCTGACATGCGGCAGCGCGAACATCATGGCCAGAAAGTCGCCCCGGTCCTCGATCTCCTGCTTGTATTCCTCGTAGACCGAGCGTTCGGACCTTTCTCGCGCCAGCAGGCGCGACATCAGCCGGATCGCCGCGCCCTCGCCCCGGTGCGCCGCCTGATCCAGCAGGCGCAGGATCTCGTCGGCCACCTCGGGCACGCGGCTGTTGTCCTCGGTCAGCGCGATGGCAAGGTCCAGCGCCGTGGTCACCCCGTTGTTGAGGTAGACGCGGCGGAACAGCTCGATCGCGCGGGTCCGCTCGGCGGGGTTCGTGGCCAGCTCGAACTCCAGCTCGGCAAAGACCTCCAGCGCCTTGTCCGACCGGTCAAGCCGTCGGGCCCAGATGCGCTGTGCCCGTTCGCTGGCGAAGGGGTCGATCTGCACCCGCTGCACGTGGCGCGCAAGGCTCTCGATCCGGCCATCCAGCGCCTGAGACTGGATGCGCGCGATGGTCCACGGCTCCTTGTAGGGGTCCAGCGCGATCAGGTCGGTGGCCGAGATCGGCACCGTGCGGTGCTGGGTGGCCTTGTAGGCGCGCGCCCATGGGTCCGCTTCGGCCAGACGCGGCGCATTGGGCGCCTTGCAGCGATACAGGCCATCCAGCTGACCCAGCGACCCTTCCATGCCATAGCGGCTGACCGTGTCGGCCCACAGATCGGCGGCGCGGTTCAGCTGCACCGGATCGTCGCGATACCGCACCAGAATGCTGGCCAGCTCGTACTGTCCCTCTCCATCGCCCCGGCGTGCGGCCTCCTCGAACTTTTCGCGCGCTTCGGCCTCGCCCTTCCAGCGGCCCGACTTGACCAGGATCTCCTTGCCCAGCTTGGTAAAGGCCCGGCCCGGCGCATTCGGCAGCTCGGTCACCTCTCGCAGATAGTCGAGGTACAGCCCGTCCTCGTCCGCCTCCTGCCCGTCGATGTTGACCGACAGGCGGAACAGGGGCGAGATCTGCGGCCGCTTGCTGCCCGCATCCTCTGAATGGTTGAACCCGAGGATCTCGCGCACCGCCTCGACGTCTGCGCCCGACATCTCGACCGCGGCAACCTGCCCTTCGTCCAGCGTGATGCCCCGCGCCACCGCCATCTCGAGATAGCGCAGCATCTCGGCATTGTCCTTTTCGGCGGCCGGGGCGCTCAGGTGCTGCTCCACCATGCGCCACGCCCCCCGGGCCGAGCCCATGTCGGCCGAAAAGCGCAGCCAGGCCCGCGCCACATCGCGGTTGATCGAGACGACCCCTCCGCTGAGGTATTCCTGCGCGATGCGTTCGGCCCTGCGGCACACGCCCCGGTCCATCTGGCCCAGCAGGCCGCCAAAGGCCATGGTCACGGTCAGGTCCAGCGGTGCGTCCCAGCCGGGCAGCGGCGTGCCCTGCACGTCCATCCGCACGATATCCAGCAGCGCGTTGGCATGGCCCGCAAAGGCCGCCTGACGGATCAGCTCCTGCGCGTAGGGCACATCAACCTCGACGCCTGTGCCTTCGAGGTACAGCTGCGCCAGCTGCATCTTCTGGTTGTTCAGCAGCCCCTCGGCCTGCGCGCGCAGCTGCGGCACCAGCCCCTCTGCCGTCAGCGCCTCCAGACGGCCCGCCGCGATATGCAGGTCAATCCGCGCCAGCGTCTCTTCCACGCCGGCAAACTCCGGATCGATCCGCGCCCGCCACGCGATCAGGTCACCGATAAAGGCGAACCACTGCTCGGGGCTTTCGCGGTAGAGGCGCTTGATGTGCCGGTCGATGTACCGGATGCGCTGACGGTCGGTCAGCTCTTCGTCTCCGCCCTCGGTCTGCAGCTCATCGGGCTTGTCCTCGCCCGTGGGCGTGCAGACATTGCGCGGCTCCAGCGTGGGCGGCAAAAAGACGATGTCGATCGTCTTGGCCTGCGCCGTCAGGGGCAGCATCGCGGCCAGCGCCGCTGCGATGATACGTTTCAGACCCATCATGCGCCCTCCTGGCTGAGGCAGGCGATCACGCGGGGCGTGCCGCCGAACCCCTGATCGGTGCGGATGTCCACATGCGCCGCCCCTTCGCGCCACAGACCCGTCATGGGCAGATAGAACCGGCCCGTGGGCTGCTGGGCGTCGTGGCGGACCACCGTGCGTGTGCGGGTCAGCCCCGCGCGGCTGGTGAAGGTAAAGCGCGCCTCGGTCGCGGGCACCTCGCCCGCATCAAGGTACAGCGTATAGGTCTCGCCCGGGATCAGCGGGCCAAGGTCCACGCGGATGTCGCCATTGCCCGCCGTAAAGGCGGTCAGCGGTGTCCTGCACGCCGCCGGACCCTGCGCCGCCGCGACCAGCTCGGCCATGGGCTGATCTCCGAACTGCGCCAGGTTGGCCTCGATCGGCACCTCCCACACCAGAACGGCCGGACGTGCCGTCTGGAACGCGGTCGACGTCAGGTAAGACGAGATCGCCGCAAAGGCTCCGCCCCTCGGCACGGCGTAATGCTGAGTCTCGATGCCGGTGAATTCCGCCACGAACCCCGCGAAATTGGCCTCGGGGATCGAGGTCATGCTGCTGCCAACCGATGCGATCCGGGCAAGCCGTACTCCGCCCGTGGTGGCACCTCCGAACAGCGATGTATCGGTGTTGCTGCTGCCCGCCGCGCGCTGGCTCAGGATGGTGTCCATCGCGATGACTTCGGGCCGGGGCAGATCGCTGAGGCAGGCGCGCTGGATGCGTGCGTGATCCGTGGACACGACCGGCACGGCCCCGCGCGGCGCCGAGGTGTAGACGTTGCGCGGCAGATCAGCCAGCTCGGGCACCTCCCTCAGCGCCATCGCCACGGCCTGCGCCACGCGCCGCGTGCCTTCCGTGGTCAGCCTGCGGTCGGTTGCCAGAAAGGTGGGCACCTGCGACTGGATCAGCTGTGCCCTCGCGTCTGCGGTGACCACGCCCGCTTCGCGCAGCCTGCGCACCGCATCGGTATAGACGGTGGTGGCGATGTCGATGTCGAACCCGTAGTCCAGCGCCCCCGGCCCCAGGGCCCCCGGCATGCCCAGCGCCTTGGTCGGCACCGGCACAAAGACCAGCGTTGTGCCCTGTGCGGCCAGTGCTTCGCTCAGCTCGGCCACATCCTCGACCGCCTGTTCGGAAATGTTGTGGAACGCGTCCAGATCGGGCTGAATCCGGTAGAACACTCCGCCCGTGCCCTCGTGCGCGCTGGCAAAGCCTCCGTCGTCAAGATCGGTGCAGCCATAGGCCGATTGTGCCGCCGCCGGCCCCGCAACGCCAAACACCGCCCCAAAGGCGGCTGCTGCGATCCCTGCAAGATGTCGTCTCATCGAGATGTGCCCTCACCTCTAGTTCGTGACCGCTCCTTCCCCGGCCTGCCAGGACCCGACCAATGCGATCAGGTTCAGCGCCGTGGTCTGAACGGACAATCTGCTCGAATTTTGCGCCCGCTCCAGAAGCCGAAGTGCCTCGGCCTCGTCGTCGCGCGTTCTTGTATCGTTTTTCAAAAGGTTGACCGCGAGGCGCAGTTCCGTGCGCCCGTCGCCCCCTTCGGCCTGCGCCAGGATGCGCGACCTTGTCTTTTGCGACAGCGCGCCAAACAGGCGGCCTTCGCCGTTAAAGTCCACCAGCGCGTCCAGCGCCACCGCGTTGCCGCCCCATGCATAGGGGTACAGCACGCGCATCAGCTGCCTCTTGCGCCCCGCCGGTTCGGTCTTGGGGTCCAGGTGGTGCATCGCGCGCACCATCTTGTGAAACGCCGACACGCGCCCCGCCGCGGCCGCGATCGACCCGTAATAGGCGATGTCCGAGGCGTTTTCTTTGACGCCGCGCTGCCACAGGATCTGCTGGTATTTCAGCGCGGCAAGGCTGTCCTTTCGGTCGGCCAGCGCGCGCAGGTCTTCTTCGCTGACCGGTTCCTTGGCCAGCATGGCGCGGCGTGCGTTGCGCAGGGCGCGGCTGCGCAGGTATTTCGTCTTGGTCAGGCCCCGGTCCACGACCACGGCGACATCGCGAGCCTCTTCAGCCGCGGGAATGGGGATGTTGAGGCCCTGTGCCTCGGCCCATGCGGCCACCGGCGCGCCCATAAGGGCCGCGATCAGGATCAGGCGGCGGATCATCGGCTTGCCCCTTCGGCACAGCCCGCCTCGGGCACTGCGTCCCGTGCCACTCCGGCCGCCGTCAGAACCAGCGCATCCGCGCCCGCCGATTGCGCGAAGGCTGCGTTCTGCGGTGCCACATCGCCCGACAGGAACCGCGGCACCTGCCCGGAAAAGTCATTGCCCGCCAGCACCAGCTGCGCCGCCGTTGCGGTGGTCAGGCCTGCGCGGTTCTGGCTCAGCACGTTTCCGGCCAGCCGTGTAACCACGTCAGATCTCTGGGCGCTGACCCAGATGCCGGTGTTGCGGTTCAGCGCGACGCGGTTGCCCTCGACGATGGCACCGCGTGCTGTGCGCACCTCGATGCCCTTCTGCCGGTTCTGGATCACCCAATTGTCCGCGATCACGCCGCAGTTGGACTTGGCAAAGATGATGCCGGTGCCGTCACGCTTCCACACCACGTTGCTCCGGATCTGCGCGCGGTGGCTGTCGAACTTGACGACAATGCCCGCACGGGTGCCGCCGAGGATCACGTTGTCCTCGATCCGCGCCCCAAAGGACCCGCGCAGCACCTGCACCGCGTTGAACTCTCCGCCCCCGAAAAACAGGTTGCCCGCGATGACGGGGCGGCCCGCGTTGGTGACGACCAGCGCCGCCTTGCGTGCGCTCCGGAACCGGTTGTCGCGGATCTGCACATCCTGCGCCGTGTCGATCCAGACCGACCCGATCCCGTCAAACAGGTTGCCGATCAGATGCGACGTCCCGCGCCCCAGCATCAGCCCGTTCCGGGCAATGGCGACGCCGGCGAATTTCTCGGTATGGCCAAAGCCGAGCCCGGCAAAGGTGCTCGTCTCCAGCTTGAGCTGCCCGCCGCTGCCCGCCACCACGAAGGGGCGAAAGTTGGCGTCATGCGCGTTTTCTTCTTCGGTGCCCTCGATCCGCGCGCCGGTTGTGCGCAGCGCGCCCAGCACCAGCACAAAGGCGCCCTCGGACCGGTCCAGCCGCACGGTCTCTCCGGGCATCAGCGTCAGCTCTGCGGTATCCCAGACCACCAGCGGGCGGCTAAGCACCAGCGCGCCATCCTCGCCGATCCGCCCCGCGCCCGCCTCGAGCGCGGCGCGCGTCAGATCGGGCGCATTTGCGTGGCCCTCGCGCAGCACCAGCGCCTGCGGCACGCCCTCGCCCTGCGCGCGCAGCACCGCCTGGTTGTCGCCCTGCCCGTGACTTTGCGAGATCATCGCCAGCGGCAACCGCATGTCCAGCATCTGGAACCTCGGCGTGCCGGTCACCGGCGCTACGGGCGCGGCGGCCGCCGTTTGCTCCTCGGGCGCTTCGGGACGCGCCAGCTGCGGCAGGTCAACCTTGGCCCATGGATCGGTTTGCAGCTGTTTCACCAGGGCGTCCAGCGACCGTGCGAGGGCAAATGCCTCGCGGTCGGGCGCCGACAGCGCGGCCCCCGCCAACCCGGCAAACAGCGCCAGGGACGTCACGAAACACAAGGTGGACAGCGCCTTACGCATACTTGCTGAGATCCTCCAGCGCCGCTTCGCCCGTGACGGGCAGCGTGACAAAGATCAGCTCGGCGTGGCCGGTGCCGCGGTTGGCGATGCGCACGTCGCGTGCTGGCGGCAGCAGATGCCTCGCGCCCGCCTCCAGCGCGGTTGTCGCGCTGCCGTCGTCCACCACCACATCGCCCGAGGCGACGATCACCTCGCGGCCCGGCTTGGCCTCGACCTTGACGATCGCGCCCGGCTTGATGTTCAGCGCCGACAGGTCCAGCCCGTCGCTTTTGACGATCTTGCGCAGGTGGCCCCACTCGTGCTCGGTGCCGGCGTGCTTTTCAGCCTCGACGCGTTCGGTCTTTTTCAGGTGCTCCGCGACCTTCTTGACCGATTGGCAATGGCCCACCTTGGTGACCAGCAGCGCGTCGTCAGTGTCGACGATGATCACGTCCGTCAGGCCCACGACCGTCACCAGCCGGTTGTCGGACCGCACCATGGTGTTCTGTGTCTCGACCGCGATCACGTCGCCCTGCAACACGTTGCCCTGCGGATCGCTCTCGCTGATGCCGTACATCGCCGTCCACGACCCCACGTCCGACCAATCCACGTCCAGCGGTGCCAGCGCGATCTTGTCGGTTTTTTCGAACACAAGGCTCTCGGTCGGGTGGTTGTTGCACTCGGCAAAGCTGTCACCATCCAGGAACAGGCCCTCTTCGGTCTGCTCTCCTCGCTCGATCGCCTTGCGCACGTGGCCCACCGTGTCGGGGTCGACCTTGCGGTATTCCTCGATGATCGTGTCGGCTCGGAACATCGAAATGCCCGACGCCCAGTAGGCGATGTCGCTTTCCACCAGCAGGCGTGCCTTGCGGGTGGGCGGCTTTTCGACAAAACGCTCGACCGCGTGCAGCCCGTTCATCCCCACGATGGGGCCCGCGTCGGTGATGTAGCCAAAGCCCGTTTCGGCATAGCGCGGCTTGATCCCGAAGGTGATGATATAGCCCGCGTCGGCGGCCTGTTTCATCGCGCGGATCGTGGCGTTGATGTCTCCGTCGATCACGTGGTCGGACGGGACCACCAGCATGACCGCTCCGGGGTCTTCCTCGGCCAGTACCAGCGCTGCGGCCAGCACTGCGGGACCCGTGTTGCGCCCCATGGGTTCGAGGATGATGCGCGCATCCGTGTCGATGTCGTCCAGCTGGCCCTGCAGCGTCCGGCGATGCCGGGCCGAAGACACGACGACGGGCTGGGCAAAGCCGTGCCCGGTGTGCCGCCCGATGGCCGACTGGAAAAAGCTGGGCGTGCCCGCTCCGCCAACCCGCTGGAACTGCTTGGGGCTTTGCGTGCGCGACACGGGCCACAGGCGCGTGCCGTTGCCGCCACAGATGACAAGCGGATGGATCAAAGCGCTCATGACCGAGCCCCCTCTTTAAAGAACTTCAGGAATGGCAGCGTGCGCGTCAGACGCACGCGGGCCGGTTTGCCAATGTCAGCCGCCGTCAGCACGCCTTGGGGCGCTTCCAGCGAAACCGGCAGATATATGTCACCCTTCTGGGCCGCGGCATTGGTGGCCGAGGATTGCACCACCGTCACCGGCACCACGCGCCCGTCCGACAGGACGATGGCGACGTTCTCGCCATTCACCGCGCGGCTCAGGCCTTCGACCGACAGCATTGCCTCGACCTGCACGCGCGTCTCGCCCTTCTGGTGGAAGGTCAGCACCGGGTCCGACGGCAACACCGTCGCGCCCTCGTAGACGCCAGCGGCCAGCGTGACCGAGCAATCGCACGGCAGTGAAAAGTTCAGGATGTCGCCCGAATTGGCGCTGATCGAATAGATCACCTCGCCCATCCCCGCTTCGGTGTTCAGATAGGTGATCTGCCCCGGCGAGGTCGACCGCATCTCTTGCCCCGCCTGTGCGATGAACACCGGGCGCGGCTCGTAGGCGTGGATATAGCGCTGGGTCACGATGTTCAGCGCCACCGCGATCAGCAGCAGCGACACGGCAATGACGCCCGCGCTCTTGAGATAGCTGCGCTTGGCCTCGCCCGCCTTGGCCTTGGGGCTTTTGGGCGTCACCGGGCCGGTATAGCTGAGGAACGAGCCCAGCGTGACAAAATCCCCGGCGATAAAGCTGTTGATGACATAGCGCAGCTGCGGCAGGTGCGGACCGGTCGGGTCGGCAAATTCCAGCGCCACCTCGGTGTGGTCGCGACCTCGGGCGATCAGCACCTCGGGGGTCAGGTCGATCTGGAACCCGTCAAAGACAAACTGGATATGCGCCAGATGCTTGGTGCCCAGCATGCTGTCGTCGGGCGTGACCGGCACGCGCACATAGGCGTGGGTCAGCGACAGGCCCGCGCCTTCCAGCGTGTCCTCACCGATCTTGACGGTGAAGGGCATCGGGCAGACGGGATGTTCCTTCTCGGTCACAAAATCCGTCGCGATAGACGGCTTGGGCTGCGGCTCGGCGGGCTGTTGCGGCGCGGCAAAGGCAGGCGTGGGTTGGGCCTGCGGCTGCGGCTGTGCCGGCTGAGGCTGCGCTTGCGCTTGCACGGGTTGTGGTTGGGCCTGCGGTTGGGCCTGCGGTTGCGTGTAGCTCTGCGGTTGCGGCTGCGCGGGCGGTTGCGCTTGCGGTTGCTGCGCCGCGCCTCCGAACTGCGCGCCATAGTGGCGCACGGCCGGTGCCGCGCCTTGCCCAGGCTCGGGATCCGTCCGCGTCGCGGCAAGCGCGCGCTTCATGTCATCGGTCAGTTTCAGCTCGCCAGGCATGGCAAACCCTTTCCCTAAAAGTTACCCACTAACGCGACCGCGATGGTCAGGAACACAAGTGCAATGATGTGGTGCGCGGTGTTATCCAGCGCCTTGATACGATCCGACATGGCCACTGCCGCGGCACCGCCGCCGCTGCCCTGCCGGGTCCATTTCTGCTTGTCCAAACGGAACAGGACGAAGGTCTTGACCATGGCTCCGGCGATCTGCCCAAAGTACAGCAGGAACGGATAGGTCACCTTGAACCATTCGTCGTTGAACAGGCTGATGATCACGCAGAACATGTACCGGGTGGCCATGACCCAGGCGATGTACAGCGGGATGATCTCCCACGTGCCGCCCAGCGCCGTCAGCGTCACCGTGATCGGCCCCACCAGCGTGGTCCAGGCCGACACGCGCTGATCCAGGATCGACCACCAGGTGAACTTGCCGATCAGCCGTGTCTCCAGCCCCAGCGCGCGCCCGTTGGTGCGCATCATGTTGCCAAACCAGCGCACCATCAGCGTCTTGGCTGAATCAAAGAACGTCGGGCGCGGCTGGTCCTCGTAGGACCGGCTCTGCACGTCGGGCAGATAGCGCATCTCGTAGCCGTTCTTCAGCAGCCAGAACCACGTGCTCTTGTCGTCCCCGGTCAGGAAATTGACCCGGCCCAGACGCCAGTGATCCAGAAAATCGCTGCCCACCTGTTCGATGAACGTCGGGTCGGTCGCCAGCGTTGCTCGGAACACGCTCATCCGGCCCGTCAGCGTCAGCACCCGGTTGCCCAGCCCCATCGAGCACATCATCACCTGCCGCTGGTTAAAGCGCATGATGAACCAGTCCCGGAACAGGCTGTCTTCGGGGATCACCACCGCTTCGTCCGTGGTCAGCGCGCCGACCTTGGAATTGGTGAACACGGGCGCCGAGGCCTCCCAGATGTTGGCGGGCACTTCTGTGTCGCCATCCACAAAGACCAGAATATCCCGATCGGTCGGGCAAAATCCTCTCAGGATGTTCAGCGTCTTGCGCAGCGCGTCTCGCTTGCCGTTCGCCTTGATCCGGTCGATCACCAGCTTCACGGTGCTCATGTCGCGCGGCATGGTGTCGTAGATCTGCTGGATCAGCCGCTCGTCGGCTCCGTCCACGACCGAGGCCACGATGGTCGCCCCGTCTCGCGCATTGGCCGCTGCGTCAAACACCGTGCGGTAGACCGGCAGCGTCACTTCGGGCGGCACCATGTAGCTGGTCACCAGCATGTAGCAATGCGACCCGCCAGCCTGTTTGGCAAACCTGCGCTGCCCCCTCCGTTTGCGCCGCGGGTAGCTGACGCGCCGGAAATAGATCGCGCGGGTAAAGTTGATGGCCGCCCAGCTGTAGCGCCAGGTCCCCAGCACGCCCAGAATAAAGATCGACGTCTCCGCACCATCGAGGTCCCCAAGGAAGCCCTTGGGAACCACCGACGCCAAAATCACGATCACCGCGAAATAGGCCATATGGGTGAGGAACATCGTCATTGCGACTAAGCGTACCTTTTCAATGGGTTGCCTGGTGTGTTGCCCGAGGGCACCTGCTTACCAGCAGATGCCTTCGTACGTGCCGTTCGACACCTTCTTGCGGTTCATCCGCGTCAGGTCGATCATCGGCTTCTTGACCGCTTCCAGGCGCTCGACCGTGTCGCGGTAGAAATTGCCCACCAGCACCGTGTCACTGCCTTCGATCACTGCGCTCAGGTCGTCGTTCAGACGCCCGGCCAGATCCGGCACCACATCGTTGCCCCGGCCCGCGGTCGAGTTTTCGTTGGCAAAGGCTTCGTGGACGTAGGGGTCAAAGATCTCGACCTCCACGCCGCTGCGGATCAGCCGCCCGGCCAGCTCGGCCAGCGGGCTTTCGCGCAGATCATCTGTGCCCGGCTTGAACGAGATGCCGACAAAGCCAACCTTCTTGGCGCCCGACTTCTCGACCATCTCTTCGGCGCGTGCGATCTGGGCCTCGTTGGCCTCCATCACGGCCTCGAGCATATGCGCGGTCACGTCCTTTTCGCGCGCCAGATGGCGCAGGGCGCGGACGTCCTTGGGCAGGCACGATCCGCCAAAGGCAAAGCCGGGCCGCATGAAATAGGACGAGATGTTCACCTTGTCGTCCGAACACAGGATCTCCATGACCGTCTGACCATCGAGGCCGCAGGCCTTGGCGATGTTGCCGATCTCGTTGGCAAAGGTCACTTTGACCGCGCGCCATGTGTTCGAGGTGTACTTGACCATCTCCGCCGTGCGCAGGTCCACCACGTGGATCTTGCAGGGCAGCTTTTCGTTGATCTCGGTCAGGATGCTGGCGGTGCCGTTGTCCATCGCGCCAAACACGATCAGGCCGGGATCATAGTAATCCTCGATCGCCGTGCTCTCGCGCAGGAACTCGGGGTAGTAGCCGACGCCAAATTCCTTGCCCGCCGTCTTGCCGCTCGCCTTTTCCAGCACCGGGATGCAGGTGCCTTCGCACGAACCCGGCACGATTGTGCTGCGGATCACGACGCTGTGGAACGCGTCCTTGTTCTTCAGCGCCTTGCCGATGTTCTCGCAGACGATCTCGACATATTTCAGCCCGACCGACCCGTCCGGGGCCGAGGGCGTGCCCACGGCGATGAACGACACGTCCGAATTGTCGATGGCGTATTGCACGTCATCCGTTGCCAGGATGCGGCCCGCTGCGTGCTGCTCTGCAATCAGCTCGTCCAGACCGTTTTCCACGATCGGCGACAGGCCGTTGTTGATTGCTTCGATTTTGCCGGGGTCGACATCGACCGCGATCACGTCGTGTCCGTCCTTGGCGAGACACGCCGCCGACACAACACCCACATACCCAATGCCGAAGACACTGATTCTTGCCATAACTGCCTCATATGTTTTTTGGTCGCGGGGTTTTCCCCGTCGTTGACACAAAAGTAAGGCGCGGCCCCCCACCGGTAAACATTTATGAAAGGTTAACGTGGGGCGATCCGGCGTTTGGTGACAATTCGGCACCAATCCCTCTCAGACTGTGGCGATTGGCCCTACATCTTGGGGAAACCTTGTTCGAACGGCCCAAGGCGCGCCACATTTCCGCCCAACTTCCCTTGATTTCGCCCCACCCGGGCTTGGCCTGACGCTGCCTTGTGGCTTGACCTGACCTGCCCCGGGGCCGAAAATACACGTCAAACGAGCAAACGAAACAGCACGCCCGCCACACCCGGAGCAGTGATGAAACAGGTTCTGACGTCCCTCGCGCTTGCGGCCTTTCTGGCCGTGCCCGCCGCCCATGCAACCGATGCGCCGCGTGGCTATGACGCGCCGCTCAGCCCCATGGCGCATAACTTCCGCGCCACCAGGTTCCCCGAACCCACGCGCTGGGGCGCGCGCGCCGAACGGTTCGAACTGCGCAGCGGCGATTGCGGTGGATCAGACTGCGGCAACCCCCGCTACCGGGCCGAAATTCAGGAACGCAAGCGCCGTTATACCGCGCGGATCAACAAGGACATCTGGATCGGCTATTCCTATCTGGCCCCCGGCATTGCGCCGACCCGCCGCGCCGATGCTTTGCGGCTGGTGCTGGGCCAGTGGCGGCTCAATCCCGACACGCCTCCCGCCATGCGCCTGATTCAGCTGGGCCGGGACGAAGGCAATTTCAAATCCTGCCCCGCCTCGCTCTGCACGCCCTCGCCCGATGCCTCGCGCGATGTCGTGCTGCACCTTGACGACATGGCCTCGACCTTCAAATGGGGCAAGGACCGCAACAACGGCTACATCTGCCGGCTGTTTTCCTCCCGGGCCGCGCAGACCCAGTGGCAGGACATTGTGATCAACACCAACTTTGCCAGCGACGCCAGCGGCTATCTGCGGATCTGGGTGAACGAAGAGCTGGTCTGCGATTATCGCGGGCGCATCGCCGCCCATGCCAGCACCAACACCCGCCGCAACTGGCTGCAGCACCGGCGTGGCATCTTTTCCAGCTTTACCAAGCGCTGGGAAAAGGTGCACGGGCTGAAGCCCAAGCCCACCCTGGTGGCCTATTACGATGAATTCCTGACCGGCAGCAGCCGCTCTGCGGTCGACACCCGCCTGCGCGAACAATCCGGCGCCCGCCCCAAGGACTGACGCGTCAGGCCGCGTCCTGCTGCGACGGCGCCCAGTGGGTCGTGTAGGTGCTCACATCCTTGCGGTCGATCATGCCTTGCACTGCACTGTCAAAGCTGCGGAAATGCGCCTCTTGCAGATGCCGGTCAAAGGCCGCCCTGTCGGTGTACAGCTCGTACAGGAACACCACGTCCCCCTCCCGGCACACGTCAAACTGGTGACAATCGTCCTCCAGCCTCAGCGACGCCGCCGCGTTTGCCTTCATCAGCGGCCAGAACCTGTCCATCTGGCCCTCGGCCAGTTCAAACGTCACGCAAACTGCAAACATCAGCTGTCCTCCCTTGCTAAGGAAATATTCCGCCCCTCGGCGGCCGAGCGATAGGCGGCCTCGGTCACCTGCATCACGTGCAGATACGCCTCGGCCTCGTTTTCCAGTGGGGTGCCTTCGGCCAGATGGTCGATGACATGTCCGATCAAAAAGGCCACGCAGCCCCCACCAAAAGTCGCGGCAAAGGCGTGGCTCTGCTCTGGCAGCGGCCCGGGCTCCAGCTCTCCGGGGCGGCGCAGGCTCCACTGGCCCCGCCCGTCCAGGCGCAGCACGCCGCCTTCCGCTTCGATCTCCATCTCGCCCATGGTCAGGCGGGTGTTTTCGGCTGCGTGATCCACCAGGCGGTTGCCGTCGAAAACACTGCGCACCCCACCTTCGTGGATCATGGTCAGCACGCCCGCATCCTCGCCACGGATCGCCGGGTTCAACTGGCGCAGATCGGCATAAACCTCTGTGATATCGCCAAAAAGCCATCGGAACGTGTCGATGAAATGCACGCCGGTTTCGTGGATCAGAAACCGCTGCATCTGCTGGAACGCGGGCTGGCGATCCAGATAGGCCCGGGGGCCCCGCCCGTCGCCGGGCCGCAGCGCGAACCGCGCCTGCCAGACCTGCCCCAGCTCGCCCCCATCCAGCAGCGCCTTCAGATCGCGATACCAGGGCTGAAAGCGAAAGTTCTCGTGGATGGCGATGCGTGTTCCGGCCTGTCTGGCCTCTCGCATGATGGTTTCGGCCTCGGGAATGCCCGTGCAGAACGGCTTTTGACACACGATCAGCGGCACCCGGCCCAGCGCCTGCCGGATCAGCCCTGCGTGGGCCGGCGGCGGTGCTATGATGTCCAGCACGTCGGGCCTCGTCTCTTCGATCATGCGCCCTGCGTCGTCAAAGGCCTGTGCTCCGGTTTCGGCTCCGGCCTGTGCCCTGCGCTCTGCGTCCGGGTCGCACAGCCCCACGATGCGGGTCCTCGGGTCTCCGGCCCAGGCAGACAGGTGGAACTGGCTGAAATAGCCAAGCCCCGCCACCGCGACCCGCAGATCCGTCATGCGGGCACCTCGTCCACCAGCCGTGACAGCGTGCGTGTCATGTCCGTCAGGCCCATGTCTCCGCCAAATTCCATCGGCCTCAGCGCGCCCTGGCGAAAGCCTTCGTCCACCGCGCCCTCGATCAGCCTTGCTGCGTCTTCATAGGCGCTCTGGCCTCTGCGCTCGCCCAGCCACTCCAGCATCATCGCCCCCGACAACACCGCGGCCAGCGGATTGGCCTTGTCCTGACCCATGATGTCGGGCGCGCTTCCGTGGGCGGGCTGGAACAGGGCGTGATCGTCTCCGTACTCTCCGCAGGCGGCCATGCCCATGCCTCCGACCAGACCGCCCGCCAGGTCCGACAGGATGTCGCCAAAGATGTTCTCCATCACCAGCACATCCGCCTCCCAGGGCTTGCGCACCAGATCCAGCGCCATGGCGTCCACGTAGGAATACGCCCTGTCCACGTCGGGAAAGTCCCGCGCGATCTCGTCATAGATCGACCGAAAGAAAGCCTGGCTCTGGAACACGTTGGCCTTGTCCACGCAGGTCAGCCGGCCTTTGCCTCCGCGGGCCTTGCGCTTTTGCGCCAGACGAAATCCAAACCTGTGCAGCCGCTCGGACACGTCGCGTGTGATGCGCATGATGTCGTCCACGCCAGCCTCGTGCACCACCGCGCGCCCGTGCACCGCCGCGCTGTAAAACAGCCCCTCGGTGGATTCCCGCAGGATGATCAGGTCGATCCCCTGTGCCCTCGGGTCGGCCAGCCGCTGTGGCGCGTTCGGATAGGCCTTGACCGGCCTCACCCCTGCGTACAGCTCGAACCGGTCGCGCAGGCGCAGATGCGGGCTGATTTCCGTTCCGTCCTCGTGGCGCACGGACGGCAGGCCGATCGCCCCCAGAAAGATCGCCTCGGCCCCGCCCGCGCGGTCTTCTCCTCCCGGCTCTATGTCCAGCCCGTGTTCCTTGAAAAAGCCCGCGCCTGCGTGGATCGTGTCGCGCCGGGGTTTGGGCAGGCCGACCCTTGCGCATGCCTGATCCACCAGCGCCAGCGTGGCGTCCGTGACCTCTACGCCGATCCCGTCCCCGGGGATCACTGCGATATGTGCGGCTTCGGCCATGTCGGCTCCTTTGGTCGGCGTCTTCAGAATTGCGGCAGGCCCAGACGTTCAAGCAGCTGCAACAGCTCTCTTGCCGCCCGCTCTCGGTGCGTCTGGAAAATGCGGCGTACGCGCTCGGCGTCGCCGTCGCGCAGGGCCTGCAGGATGTCCCTGTGCTCGGCCGTGGATCGGTGCGGCACCTCTCTCAGGCGCAGCGTGATCATCCGCGCCCTGTGCGCCTGATCGAACAGCGCGCCGGCTATGGCCGTCAGCCTTGCGTTTCCGTGCAGCTCCAGCAGCGCTCGGTGAAACCGGTCGTCCGCTTCGGCCCAGGCTTCCAGGTCAGGGCGCTCCAGCGCGCGCTCCATGTCTTCGGTCGCGCGCACCAGCGGGGCCAGCACCTCGAGGCCCGGACGGCGCAGCGCCAGCTCGGCCGCCGCGTGCGGCTCCAGCGCTGTCAGGATTTCATAAATGTCGTTCATGTCCTCGGCGCTGACCGGCAACACCCGCATGCCCCTGCGCGGGATCAGCTCGACCAGGCCATCGGCCTGCAGCCGGATCAACGCCTCGCGGACCGGTGTGCGCGACATGCCCAGGCGGTCGGCCACCTCGGGCTCGGTGGCGCGAAAGCCGGGCAGCATCCGCGTCGACAGGATTTCGTCCTTCAGGGCCGCATAGGCGATGTCGACCATGCTGCCCCGGCCCGTGCGGGCCGCGTGCGATCGGGAGGTATCGGCACTGGGGTCAGTCATGGCAGCTCCACACCGGACTTGCCGGATGACGAATCTATGGATACATTAATGTATGCGTTAATGTATGCACTAAAGCAAGGGCGGATTTCCTCTATGAACGGCAATGACTTATGGTCGGTCTATGCTTTGAAATACGCGGACCGAAATGCCCGTACCCGGGCCGACTCGTTCCTCGATGACGATCACCCGTCGGCTCCGCATGGCATGGATTACTTTGTCTGGGTGCTGGACAATGGCGCGCGTCAGATCGTGGTCGACACCGGCTATGACGCCGCCGAGGCTGCGCGCCGTGCCCGCCCGATCCTGCGTGATCCGGCCTCGGCCCTGTCGGCTCTGTCTCTGGATGCCGAGACGGTCGATACCGTCATCATCACCCACCTGCATTACGACCATGCCGGTGGGCTGGGCCGCTATCCCTCGGCCCGGTTCCACCTTCAGGCCGCCGAGATGGCCTTTGCCACCGGCCCCTGCATGTGCGACCCGGACCTTCAGGCGCCATTCACCGCCGACCATGTGTGCGACATGGTGCGTCACGTCTATTCAGGCCGCGTGGTCTTTCACCAGGGCGATGCGCAGGTCGCTCCGGGGGTCACGGTGCACCGCGTTGGCGGGCATTCCAGTGGCCTGCAGGCCGTGCGTGTGATGACTTCGGACGGGCCGATCTGCCTCGCGTCAGATGCGGCCCACTACTACGAGAATTTCGAGGCGGGAAAGCTCTTTCCCATCGTGTTTGACCGCGCCGAGATGCTGCGCGGCTTTGACCTGATCCAGAC
>JAHDCH010000356.1:0-1594 GCA_020629995.1 Pseudaestuariivita sp.
GGAAGGGATTCGAACCCTCGAGACGGTTTCCCGCCTACACACTTTCCAGGCGTGCGCCTTCGACCACTCGGCCACCGCTCCGCCGCCGGGTTTAGCGGCGCGTGGGCCCAAGGGCAAGCGGGTTAGCGCGGGCTGAGCGCAAGGCGGATGCCGCTTTGGGATCGGACGGTCAGATGCGCCACCGGCACAGGCGCCTCACCCACGGCCGTCACCCGGACGTCGCGCAGGATCCGCGACAGCAGCAGCGGCCCTTCGACCATGGCAAAGCCCGCGCCCGTGCACACGCGCGACCCGGCCGAGAACGGCAGATAGGCGTCGCGCAGGCATTTGCGCCCGTTCTCGGTGCCAAAGCGCGCGGGATCAAACCCATCGGGGTTGTCCCAAATGCGGGTGTGCCGGTGCAGGTGCCAGGGGCTGACCACCATCTGCGCGCCCTTGGGGATGTCGCGGTCGCGAAACCGCTCGGGACAGCTGTTTTCGCGCACCATCATCGGCACCGGAGGGTACAGGCGCAGCGTCTCGCGAAACACGTCACGGCTGACGCGCAGCTTGGACATTTCGGCGAAATCGCCCGTTTGCAGCGCTTGCGCCTCTTCGGCGATCCGGTCCTGCCATTCGGGATAGCGCGCCACAAGGTACAGCGCCCAGGCCAGGGCCGAGGCAGATGTCTCATGTCCTGCCAAAAAGAAGATGGCGACCTGATCAACCATCTCATCGGTGTCGAACAAGTCCCCGGTCTGCGGATCACGGGTGGTCATGATCTTGGTCGCCAGATCATCCGGTGCAGTGCCGTTTTCGATCTCGGCCTGCCGCGCGTCGCACAGCCGGGTGATCAGATCGCGAATCCTTGCCGCCGAAACCCGGGTTTTTCGCCCGAAAAACCGTGGCATCCAGCGGGGCAATGGCACAAACGCCGCAAGGTTCAGGATCGGCTGTGATCGCTGATAGGTACGAAATTCGGTGAACACGTCACGCGCGATCTCGTGTTCGATCGGGATCGAAAACAGCGTGCGAAAGATCACATCGGCGGCGGCATGGCTCGTTTCTTCCTCGATCTCGACCGTCTCGCCCAGCCGTGCGGTCAGGCGGGCCACCGCGGCATCTGCCGCGTCCCACATCGCCGGATAGGTATCGCGCAAACGGCCGCCCTCGAACGCCGGATCAATGATCCGCCGCTGCCGCTTCCATGTATCGCCATTCGTCAAAAAGACCGAATTGCCCAGCAAGGGGCGCAGCCCCTCGCCGATCCGGTCGGATTTCGGGAAATCATCGGGGCGCTCTTTCAGCACCTTGGTCACCAGTTCGGGCTGGTTCAGCAGGTAGGACCGGAAGAACGGCGTTTTGAATTCAGCCATCCACGCGCGATACAGCCGCGCCGGCTGGGCCGACAGGATGTCCTGGCGGAACAGGCGCATATAGCGCCACAAGGACACGCGATCAGGGCGGCTGGGCGGTTTGGGCGGCAGATCGCCCGCATCTTGGGTCACGCGGCAAGGCTCGTGTATTTGGACACAGACGTGTCGATCCGGGATTTCGAGGCACGTTTCTGGCCGTACCTGTCCCACAGCGCCAATGGCCCCGCGGTGATCTGGAA
>JAHDCH010000356.1:1694-2761 GCA_020629995.1 Pseudaestuariivita sp.
CCCATCAGGCTGAGATCGCTGCGCAGCTTGTGCGCCCGGCGCAGGAACGACACCATCGGCACCACCTGCCCCAGCGACAAGAACGCCACGCGGTCCGGCGCGATGCGCCCCGCCCGCACCAGATCGGCCAGAACCGACACGCCCATATGCGCGCCAGACGAATGGCCCACAACCAGCACTTCGTCCACATCGGTGGCAGCAGCCGCGGCGATGCGATCGCCAAACTCGGCCATGCGCTGGACCAGCTCGGGTGCGTATTCGCCCTCGGTTTTCGCCGAATAGGCGTAATCGTGCATGAGGTAATAGGCAAAGAACTTGGAATCCTTGCGCTTGAACCAGCTCAGCACCGGCCAGACAACGCCAAGGCCCAGCACCGCCGCCCAGGGGTGCAGGAACGACAGGCCCCAGCCCACAGCCCAGGCCAGTCCCAGCGCGATCTGCAGCTGGATCAGCAAAAAGATGATCGGGTACAGAGCAGCAATCACCGGCCCCCGGCGCAGGCGCATCAGCCGCCACAGGATCCCCGGCGCGATGTAGGTCCAGGCCGTGCGCACAAGCTGAACGTAGGTCTGAAAGATCCCCACCTCCATCGAGCCTTTGACAATGTCGGCCCAGACCAGCACTTCGAACTCGGTCTCGGTGGTGTGGCCGTCAATCGTGGCTTCGGTGCGCCAGCCGTATCCGCCCTTGATCGACTTGGGCTTCAGCGCCAGATCATAGCCCGAGATGTCAGCCTGCGCCGCGCCTTCCTTGCGGTACAGCTCGCGGTACCGACGCGGATGGATCGGATCATAGCCGGGGATGTAAAACACCCGGCGTGTGCGGACATGCTGCTCAGCCATAACGCTCACCTTAACGGTCTTTTGCTGACCGTACCGTGAATATTTGGCGGAATTTGGGCGAATTCAGCCGATCAGGCCAAGCGCGGGAAAGCGTTCGAGCAGCCAGAACGAAAAGGCCGAGAACGCGCCGGTCAGCAGCATCAGCCCGACAAAGACCAAAAGCCCGCCCATGATCTTTTCAATCAGGGGCAGATGCGGCTTGATCCGGTTCATCACGCCCATGGC
>JAHDCH010000357.1 GCA_020629995.1 Pseudaestuariivita sp.
CGTTGATGGCGCAGGCCACGGGCTTGCCGCCCTTGTTGGTCTTGGGGTCCATGCCCGCGCGTTCCAGTTTGCGCAGGATGCGGTGGCCGTTCATCGTGAAATCGAACAGGCCCTGTGCCGGGTCATCGCCGCTTTCGTCGCGGATCGAGGCCAGCACGTTCAGGTCCATCCCGCCGGCAAAGTCTTTCTTGCCGGACGTGATCACGACGCCCTTGACCGCATCGTCGGCCAGAGCGCGGTCGATATACTCTTCGACCAGCGCGAAGGCTTCGCGCGTCAGCACGTTCATGGATTTGCCGGGCGCGTCCCAGGTCACGATTGCGACGCCGTCGCCGTCTACCTCGTAGGTGAAATCGGTCATGTTGTCTCTCCTTTGTCGGTCCGCCGGGCCGGGGCCTCCCCGGTGGCGGTATCTGGTGTTTGGTTGCTGGCCCGCCTGGCGTGATGGTCGCCATCCGCATCGTGGCCCAATCCGGGCAGCGGGAAGTCATGGTCAACAAGGCCATTGGCGATTGACAGGATGCGCCAATGGCCGCGGATCCGGCGCAGCAGCCAGCGCGCCTCGATCGGGGTTTTCATGTCCTTGCCGTCGCGCAGCATCCGCGCGACGTGATGTCCGGCAATCAGCCCGTCATCGATAAAATCGGCGCGGGTTGCGATGCGCTGGAACGTGTCGGCGCCCAAAGACTGGCGCACCCTGACCAGCGTGTCGAAATAGGGTCTGAGGTCGTCGTCGCTGGTGATCAGGGTGTCCAGCTGCTCTGCGTGGAACGCGCAAGGCAGGTGAAAGAGCCTCCGATGCTCGGCGAAATTGCCGGTGTTCACACCGATCACCGATTGATCCAAAAGCTCTTGATAGATGCTCAGCGCATCGGTCTGCGCCGCCGTAGCGCTGGGGAACGCAACAACCTTGGCGCCTTGCCTTGGCTGCGGCGGGGCGGTGACAGGCGCCGGCTTGTAGCGCTGCGCATCCGCCGAGCTGTCGGCGATGGGGGCGGAATTGGTCACGTCGACCAGCCGCCATGCTCCGTGTTTGCGATCAATGATGAACTGGCTGTCGACCTCCGGGCGCACCTTTTTGCCGCCGCGCGTCATCTCCGAGATGTGCTTGCCGCGTATCCGGTGCGGGCCGATCCATTCGGCAAAGATCGCGCGCCTGCGGTGCGTGTCGGCTCCGCTGTCGCGAAATTCGGCCGCGATGGCATCAAAGATCGCCCGCCGTTCGTTCGGGGTGTCCACCGTCCAGTCTTCGTCTGGCGTGTGCTTGCGCACCCGGTCGCGGTGCATGGCGCACCACATGCCAAAGTCTCCGGCCATGTTGGCGGCGGAAAATGCCTCGATAAAGGCGCGGTAGATGGTCAGCGGATTGGTCTCGTCCTCATCAATGCCCAGATGCGTTGGCGTGCCGGCCTCGCGGGTGCGCATCTGTTCGTTGCGTGCCGCGATATTGGCCATTGGCAAAAGCCCGTCCGACGGCTCGGGCAGCTCGTAGGGGTATTGCGCATTGGCCACTGCATTGGTGACCGAGATCATGCGCCATGCGCCTGTCGTGTTGCGGATCACCATGCGCGACGCCATCGGCTGCACCACGTTTCGCCCGCCGGTCTGCAGAAAGGTCATGTGGTGACCGATGATCATCGAGGGGTCTACAAATTCAGCATGATCCGCAACGCGCCGAAAACTGTCGATCTTGTTGCTGCGGATCATCTTGCACACCATCTCGAAGAAGGGCCGGGCCTCTTCGCGGGACTGGATGGTCTTGTCCATCGTATCAGTGTGCACGTTGTACGGGTATTCGCTTGCGTCCAGCCAGGCCTCGGCGTCAAAGGCCATGTTGATCCGGGACAGCTCGTCGATAAAGCGTTGATAGATCACGATGGGATGCAGGACGGGGCCGCCGGTCTTGGCGTTGCGCAGCTTGTCCGCCGCGCCCGTCTCCAGGAATTTATCCTGAAGATTGATCGGTTTGTCGTTGCCGTCGTCCTGCATCTGATCTTACACGCGCTCGATGATCGTCGCGGCGCCCATGCCCGACGCGATACACAGCGTGGCCAGGCCCGTGCCCTTACCGGTGCGTTCCAGCTCGTCCAGCAGGGTGCCGATGATGATCGCGCCTGTTGCGCCCAGCGGGTGACCCATCGCGATGGACCCGCCGTTCACGTTGACCTTGTCGTGGTCCACGTCGAACGCCTGCATGAACCGCAGCACCACGCTCGCAAAGGCTTCGTTCACCTCGAAAAGGTCGATGTCGCTGATGCTCATTCCGCTGTCGGCCAGGATCTTTTCGGTCACCGGGACAGGGCCGGTCAGCATGATCGTGGGATCGGTGCCGATCTTGGCCGTGGCGCGGATGCGCGCGCGGGGTTTCAGCCCGTGACGCTCGCCAAATTCCTTGTTTCCGATCAGCACGGCGGCGGCGCCATCAACGATGCCCGACGAATTGCCCGCGTGGTGGATGTGATTGATCCGCTCCAGGTGCGGGTATTTCATCAGTGCGATCTTGTCGAAGCCGGGCATTGCCTCGCCCATGTCCTTGAAGCTCGCCTTGAGCGATCCCAGCCCCTGCATATCGGTGCCGGGGCGCATGTATTCGTCGTGATCGAGGATCGGCAGGCCGTTGACGTCGCGCACGGTGATGACCGACTTGTCAAAGCGCTTGTCTTCCCACGCCGCCGCCGCGCGTTTCTGGCTTTCGACCGCCAGAGCATCGGCGTCATCGCGGCTGAACCCGTATTCGGTGGCGATGATGTC
>JAHDCH010000358.1 GCA_020629995.1 Pseudaestuariivita sp.
CTGTCGACGGCGATCGTCGGGTTCGCCTTCAGCTGGATCACCGGCATGCCGCTCCTGATCGCGCTGGTGTTTGGCGCGCTGATCTCGCCCACCGATCCTGTGGCCGTGCTGGGCGTGTTGCGTGAGGCTGATCTTGAAAAGTCGCTGGAAACAAAGATCGCAGGCGAGTCGCTGTTCAACGACGGCGTGGGCTACGTGGTGTTCCTTGTGCTGGTCGGCCTCGCCTTTCCCGCCGATGACCATCACGGCTCGGGCCTTGGCGATGCCGTGCTCCTATTTGTGCAAGAGGCCTTGGGCGGGGCGGCTCTGGGCCTCGTTCTGGGTTGGCTGACGTTCCGGGTGATGCGCCGGATCGACGATTATTCGCTCGAGGTGCTGCTGACGCTCGGCCTGGCCTTTGGCGGGTACGAGCTGGCGATCTGGCTGCATGTCTCGGCGCCGATCATGGCGGTGTGTGCAGGCCTTTTGATCGGCGACATCGGCGCGCGCAACGGCATGACCGAAGAAACGCGCAAATACGTCGATGCGTTCTGGAAACTGATCGACGAAATCCTCAACGCCGTGCTGTTCCTGATGATCGGGTTCGAGGTCTTTGCCATCGCCACCAACGGCGATTTCCTTCTCACTGGTGTTCTGTCCATCGGCCTTGCCCTGCTCGCGCGCCTTGCCGCCGTGGCGGTGCCGGTCCTGCTGCTCAAACCCTTCCGCACCTTCAGCGCTGGCGTCATCCCGATCATGACATGGGGCGGGCTCAAGGGCGGCATCTCGGTCGCTCTGGCCCTCTCGCTGCCCGACAGCGAATGGAAGCCGCTGATCCTGACCGTCACCTATGTCGTCGTCATCTTCTCGATCATCGTGCAGGGGCTGACCGTGGCCCGGCTGGCCGATCGCGTAGGCCGCTCGCCCGACTTGATGTAACCCCTGCTTCTTCTGGCCTGTAAATATCCCCGCCGGAGGCTTAAAGTTTCTGCCATGACCGATACGATCACAACCCGCTGCGAGGCAAAGGGCCTGCGCATGACCGGCCAGCGCCGCACCATCGCCGCGGTGCTCGAGGACAGCGATGACCACCCCGATGTCGAAATGCTGCATGCCCGCGCCGCCGCGCGTGACCCGGGCATTTCCATCGCCACGGTCTATCGCACGGTCAAGCTGTTCGAAGAGGCCGGCATCCTCGACCGGCTTGAATTCGGCGACGGGCGCGCCCGCTACGAGGACGCCGAGCGCGACCACCACGACCACCTGATCGACATGACCAGCGGCGAGGTGATCGAATTTGTCGACCCCGAGATCGAAGCGCTGCAGGAAAAGATCGCGGCCAAGCTGGGCTATGACCTGCGCGGTCACCGGCTCGAGCTTTACGGCGTCAAACGCAAATAGCTTGGCCTCTGCGCGCGTCCTCGCCTACGCTGGAGGCAGGAGGGTGCGATGACGACGGATGTTCAGGTTGCGGTGATCGGCGGCGGGATTGTCGGCGCATCGGTCCTGTATTGGCTGACCCGCATGGGCTGGACCGACGCCCTGTTGATCGAACGGCGCGAGCTGACCTCTGGTTCGACCTGGCACGCGGCGGGCAACACCACCTATTTCGGCCCCTACCCCAGGATGACCCGCCTGTTCGCAGGGTCGCTGCGCACCTACCGCGAGGCCGAGGCCGAAAGCGGTCAGGCCATCGGCTTTCACCAGACAGGCAGCCTGCGTCTTGCCGCCACCCCGCGCGAGCAAGAGCTGTTTCATGCCTTCGCCCCCCGCTATGCCGAACTGGGCCTGCCCTATCACGTGCGCACGCCCGATGAGGTCGCCGCGCTGCATCCGTTTGTCGATCCGGCAGGCATTCACGGCGCGGCACACACGCCCACCGACGGTCACGTCGATCCGACAGGCACCACCCACGCGCTGGCCGCAGCGGCGCGGGCGCGCGGAGCGCAAATCCTGCGCCAGCGCCCGGTAACCGGGCTGAGCCGCGCCAACGGCGGTTGGCGGCTGGAAACCGACCAAGGGCCCATCACCGCGCAGCATGTCGTCGTCGCAACCTCGTTCTGGGCGCGGCAGATGCTGGCCCCCCTTGGGTTTGACCTGCCTCTGATCGCCACCCAGCACCACGAGATCATCACCGAAGACCTGCCAGCGGTCGCCGCGCGCGCGACCGAACTGCCCGCGATCCGCGACAGCTGGGTGTCCTGCAATGTCCGGCAGGAACGCAACGGCCTGTTGATCGGCATCTACGAAGACGCGCCGGAATTCTGGGCGCTGGACGGCGTCCCGCCCGATTTTGGCGAAGAGCTGCTGGCCCCCAATATTGACCGCCTGATGCCGCATCTGGAACGGCTGATGCAGCGCATGCCGATCTTTGCCGAGGCCGGTATCAGGATCGCCAACAACGGGCCCTTGTGCTTTACACCCGACGGCCTGCCCCTGATCGGACCTTTGCCCGGGCAGGACGGTCTGTGGCTGGCATCCGGCTTTAACGTGGGGATCGGCACCGGCGGCGGCGCGGCCGAAGTGCTGGCGCACTGGATGACCACAGGTGCGCCGCCCCCGGGGCTCGAGGCGGTGCATGCGGACCGCTTTGGCCCGGGGATGCCATTGGGCGCCGCACTGGACCGGATTCGCAGCGTCTATGCGCGCGGCTACCAATTGCCGGACAGTATCTGAAACACGCCATCTGCCCCCTTGCGCGCGCCACGCATCCTGCGATGTTTGCCCCCGGCAAAGCGAGGCGGCAATGAACGACAATCTCAG
>JAHDCH010000025.1:0-1329 GCA_020629995.1 Pseudaestuariivita sp.
ACAAGGGCGCCGAAGCCCAAGGCGATGGTGATTGGGGGAACAGGCTTTATCGGGCGCGCGCTGACGCGGGCCTTGGTGGCGCGTGGCACCGATGTGCGCGTGTTGTCGCGCGGGACAATCGGCCCCTTTGCGGATCTGCCGGATCAGGTCGAAACGGTGGGCGTGTCGCTACGGGACGAGGCCGCGCTGGCCGAGACGATGCAGGGCATCGACGTGGTCTACAACCTGGCGCGCAGCCTGGAAAAGACGTGGGAAGGCGCGCTGGCCAATGATGTGGGCGTGTCGGATGGGATCGCCCGGGCGGCGGCGCAGGCGGGCGTCAGCCGGTTTGTCTTTACCGGCACGATCGCCAGCTACGACATGTCGGACCCGAGCCAGACGATCACCGAAAACACCGGTTTTGCCGAAGACATGACCGACCGCAACATGTACGCGCGGTCCAAAGCGGAATGCGAACGGCGCCTGCTGGCGATGCATGCCGCCGGAGACCTGCCCCTGACCATCGCGCGCCCGGGCATCGTGGTCGGCGAAGGTGGCCCGCTGCAGCACTGGGGCATCGGCCGCTGGCACGGCGCGGGCGCGGTGCGCATCTGGGGCCACGGGCGCAACATCCTGCCTTTTGTGCTGAATGATGATGTGGCCGACGGGCTGATCCGCATGGGCAGCGATACGGCCGCGCTGGGCCGGTCGTATAACCTGGTGGGTGAACCGATGTGGTCGGCCCGCGATTATTTTGATGAAATCTACACGCAGCTTGGCGCGCGGATCACCGTCAAACCGGGTAACCTGACAGCGCTGTTTGCCTCCGAGCGGGTGAAATATGTGCTGAAACGGCACGCGCTGGGCCGCAAGGATGCGCTGAAGGCCAGCCTCAAGGATTGGCAGTCGCGCGCGCATTTCTCGCCATTCGACAATTCTGCGCCCAAGCAGCAATTGGGTTGGACCCCGGAAACCGACAAGGGCCGATTTGCCGAAGAAGCAGTGAAAAACGCAGGCCTCATGGGCTTTTGACCGCCAATCGGGCGGTTTGTGCACAGGAACTGCTTAATTTCGCCCAAATACCTACGATATAAGAGGATGGGCGGTGCCAGAATCTGTGGCGCCGGAGAAGGGCGAGTAGATGAGCGAGCGCAAGAAATTCACCCGGTCACGGCGGGGCACGTCGGCGGAACCTTCCGCCGCTCCTCAGCCTGCGCGGGTGCAACATGCGCCAAAGCCCGACGCGTCAGCGGCCGCTCCAAAGCCCAAGCCCGCACCGCAGCCGCAAACGCCTGCTCAGCCTGCGCCGCGCCGCAAGCTGGTCAAGGTGCAACCGGCGCATATTGCGCG
>JAHDCH010000025.1:1429-17211 GCA_020629995.1 Pseudaestuariivita sp.
TCGCCTGCCGAAACGCCTGCTGCGCAACCTGCTCCGCGCCCGCGCCGTGTTTCTGCCGGGGATCTGGTCAAACCGATCCGGCCCCGCCGCCCGACCAAGCCGGTTGTTCTGCCCAGCAGCGCGCGTACAGATGTGACGCCGCCGCTGATCCTCACACCCGAGGACATGCCGCCCGCCGCCCCTGCCGGAGCCGATGAAAAGCCGCTGGCAATGCCCGAGTTCAAGGACAAGAGCGTAACGCCCGCGCGGCCTGCGCCGGTGCCGGAAACGGTGACACAGCAGGATGGGGTACGGGCGCAGCAAAGCGTTCCGCGCGCGCGGTCGTCGGCCAAGCGCAGCGATGCGGATGTCTGGCATCGTCTGGGTACCCAGCCGCTGAGCGCTGCGCATCTGGAGCGCAACCGCATCATTTCGGCCACCCGCCGCGATCCCGCGCACACGGCCTTTGACGTCCTGCGTACGCGGCTTTTGCAGGCTTTGGACGACAACGGATGGAAACGCGTTGCCATCACATCGCCGACCAAGGATTGCGGCAAGACGTTCATCGCGGCCAACCTTGCCATGTCGCTGAGCCGGCAAGAGGCGTGCCGGACCCTGCTTTTGGATATGGATCTGCGCGCGCCGTCGCTTGCGCGGGTGCTGGGTGCCTCGGACCCCGGCAGCATGGGAGATTTCCTGCGTGGCAGCCTGCCCGCAGAGGAGCATTTCCTGAGGCTGGGCGACGATGGTTTAAGCATTGGGCGCAACATCGCGGTCGGCCTGAATGGCCTGCCCGAGGGCTATGCATCGGAGCTGTTGCAATTGCCCGAGACCAGCGATGTTCTGGACCGGATGCATCGGGATCTGAACCCGGACGTGGTGCTGTATGATCTGCCGCCCGCGCTGTTCCACGATGATGTGATGGCGTTCCGCCCGCATATCGATGGCGTGCTGCTGGTGATCGGTGGCGGGATCACAAAGGCCAGTGAAGTCAAGGAAGTTGAACGCCGTCTGGGCGATTCGACGCCTTTGTTGGGCGTGATCATGAACAAGGCCGAAGGGCCGACTGTCAGCACCTATAGCTACTGATCCGGGAAGGCTCTTCGCGCCCTTGCGTGCGCGCCTCGCAGGTTAGGGATCGGTGCGCATCGACCGGCCCACGACATTCGACAGGCTGTCCCGGAGGAAGGCGCCCAATGTCGCGGCGATCCCCAGCCCTATTGCCAGCGCGCCCAGCATCCAGCTCCAGTTCATCTGCCGGTGCGATTGCGATTTGATGATCGGGATCGAGATGACCGGTTGCACGTCCAGCTGCTTTTCCAACTGCGCCGACGTCCGGATCACCGGATTCAGCGTTTCGATCAGAAAGGCCAGACCCAATCCGGCCAACAGCGACGCCACGCCGCCCATGATCGCGGTCTGTTTGCGCGACCGGGAGACAGGGTGTTCAGGCACAAGCGCGGTCTCGAGTACTTCGAACCGTTCGCTGCGCTGCTGGTCAGCCAGGGCCTGCGCCATTTCCGCGTCGGCCTTGCGGCGGGTGATCGCGCTGTATTGCTCAGCCAGCTGTGTCTGTTGCCGGGTCAGGGCGTTCAGCTCGCGTTCAACCGTGGGCGCGGCGGCAATGGCCGTTTCGATCTGGTTGATGCGGCCGCGGACCAGCTGACGCTGATCTTCCAGCAGGGTCACCTGACGGTTCAGCTCTGCTTCGCGCAGGCGGCTGCGGTTGGATTGCAGCTCGACCAGCTGGCGGTCGATGTCCAGTTCGGTTTCGCGCAGGGTCGCAAGGCGGTCGCGCTGTTGCACGATGCCTTCGGGCAGGCTTTCGGCATTGGCCTGCTTGAACGCCGCGACCTGAGCTTCCAGCGCGAGGATTTCATCATTGATCCGCGCGTCTTCGGCTTCAAAGAACGACAGCGCCTCGCGGGCCCGCACCTCGCCACGCGTTTTGCCGAATTCGACGACCTGGGCGAGGAATTCGTTGGCCACGTCGGCGGTCAGTTGCGCGTCGTCAAGCTTGACCGTGATGATCAGGCCCGAAGGTGTCTGCGTGGGCTGAAACGCCTGCGCGGCGTTCAGGATCGGCGTCAGCGAGGCGGATGTGCGCAGGTTGAACACCTTGTCGCCAATCGACAGGTCAGGAATGTTTGCGAACAGATCGAATTTTTCGATGATGCGGATCAGGTTGTCGCGCGCCATCAGCCGCTGTTCTATCAGGCGCAGCTGGTGCGCCGCATCGGTGCGCTGGGTCGTGCTGGTCGGCTCCGCGATTTGCGGGCTTTCCAGCTGGATGACCGAAGTCGCCTCATAGATCTTGGGCTGGTTCAAAGCGAACCGGACCGAAGCTACACAACCGATACACACAACAAGTGCCACGATCCACCAGCGGCGGCGCAGCAACGACAGGACTTCGGCGACGGAACCAACCTGGTTCATCTTGTTCTCCGCAATGGGCCCCCAATGCGTTCAGACCCGAGCGACAACGTGTTGCCCAAATCTTTCCACAATCTAGAGGAATTGCCTCAAAATTTCCATCTTTTCCATGTGACAAAAGGGGAAACAAACAATTTCGCTCCCCAAGTCACGGTCATGTGACGGTGGATTACCCCGCGCGGCGCGCGCGCATGGCCCGGCGACGTGCCATCATGTCACCCCGCGCAGCCGCCCGGGCATTTGCGGGCGGATGCGCGCCCTGTTCCGGGGCCGGTGCAGCATCCTGGCCGATTCGGCCCGCGAGGCCCGAGAGCGTCGGAAAGCGGAAGATATCGGTGATGCTGAGCGAGGGCAGATTCAGTTGCGCCTTGATCTGACGATGCGCCTGCACGGCCAGAAGTGAGTGCCCGCCAAGGTCAAAGAAGTTGTCGCGCGGGCCGATTCCTTCGACCCCCAGGATGCCTTCCCAGATTTCGGCAATCTGGCGTTCGATCCCGCTGGTCGGAGCCGCCTGAACCGCACGGGGCGCTTTGATCCGGGTTTCGGACCCGGGTGCGGGCAACGCTTTGCGGTCGACCTTTTTGTTGGGGGTCAGCGGAAAGCTGTCCAGCCGGACAAAGGCCGAGGGCAGCATGTACTCGGGCAGGGCGCTCAGCCCGGCTTTGACAGCCGCCTCGTCGGCCGATCCGGTGAAATAGCCGACCAGACGGGTGTCGCCCGGCGTGTCCTCGCGCGCGACCACGGTGGCTTGGGTCACGTCTGCAACTGCCTCCATCCGCGCTTCGATTTCACCCAGCTCTATGCGATAGCCGCGCAGTTTCAGCTGGAAGTCGGCGCGCCCGATGAACTCGACATGCCCATCCCCGCGCCAGCGCACCAGGTCACCGGTGCGGTACATGCGCCCGCCGTGGAACGGATCGGGCAAAAAGCGTTCGGCGGTCAGGTCTTCGCGCTGGAAATAGCCCCGGGTGACGCCATCGCCCGCAATATAAAGCTCGCCCGGCGTACCCACGGGCACGGGCTGCTGATCGTCGTCCAGCACATACATGCGTTGGTTTTTCAGTGGCGTGCCGATGTTGACGACCGCTTCGCCAGTATGGGCGGTTTCGGTCGAGGACCAGATCGTCGTCTCGGTCGGGCCATACATGTTTTCGATGGTGGCGTCCGTGGCGGCGTTCAGGTCATCGACCAGTGCGCCGGGCAGCGCTTCGCCGCCGATCATCAGGTGTTTGACGCCTTTGAGGGCAAAGCGCGCCTCGTCATCCATCGCGATCATGCGGGCCATCGACGGGGTGCATTGCAGGTGGGTGACCTCGTGGCGGATCAGCTGGGCGGCGATGGAAAAGTCATCCTCGGGGATGCGATTGCCGACATTGGCCATCTGCACCACGTCCGCCAGCGGTTTGAGCCCCTCGAGGACCTGAGGCACCGGGATGCCATAATCGATCAGGCAGGCGACCTCGGTCACGCCGATGCGTTTGAGGCTTTCGACCCGGGCGGTGGCGTCTTCGATGGTGCCAAAGAGGCCGCTGTCTTCGAAATAGCGGGTGAAGGCGAAATCGAGGATGCCTTCCATATCCTCGTCCGACACGCCGCCCAGATCGATGTCCATCGGGTTCTTGGCGTTCTCGGGCCGTTTGAAAGCGGGGAAAGCCCAGGCATAAGCCTTGATCAGCGCGGCGGCCGAGCGGAGGTAGTCTTTCATCGGCTCGCGGGCGATCTCGCGCGCCTCGTCGCGGGTGGCGGCGAGATAGGTGTGCAGCATCAGGGTAACCTGATGGTCCGCCGGGTCATGGCCGTTGTCGCGCAGCGCCTGGTGGTAGATCTTGATCTTGTCGGCCACCTCGTCAACTGATTGGCCCAGAAGGTGGGTCAGCACGTTGGCGCCGATCTCGCCTGCGTCTTTCCACGTCTGCGGGTTGCCTGCTGTCGTGACCCAGATCGGCAGCTCTTTGGACACGGGGCGCGGCTGGGTGACCACGGCGTGCGGCGTGCCGTCGCCCTTGGGGAATTCGACGGCCTCACCGGCCCAGAGCTTGCGCAGGGTATGGATGCTGTCGAGCATCGCAGGCTTGTTGGCGGGGGGCGTGTTTTCGGGGCGGAGGACAAAATCGTCAGGCTGCCATCCGCTTGCGATGGCAAGGCCCACACGGCCATTGGTCAGGTTGTCGATCACGGCCCATTCCTCGGCGATGCGCGCGGGATGGTGCAGCGGGGCGACGCAGGATCCGGCGCGGATGGCGAGGTTTTCTGTCACCGCAGCGACGGCTGCGCCGGTGACAGACGGGTTGGGGTAGGGGCCACCAAAGGCGTGAAAGTGACGCTCGGGCGTCCAGATGGCCTTGAACCCGTTCTTGTCAGCGAATTTCGCGCCTTCGAGCAGCAATTCGTATTTTTTGGGGCCGACGCCATCGTCATTGCCCCAGTAGAAGATCGAAAAATCCATCCCCTTGCCGGTCGTGCCCATGCGGCCCGACGAGATCATGGCGCGGTTGTCGTCGCCCGACAGCACCACCTTGAACCCGCGCGCGAGAGTATAGAACAGCTCGAGCACCGAGATGTCGAAGCTGAGCGAGGTGACCGCCAGCCACGTGCCCGCCGGGTCATGCACCAGCCTGTCGTCCATGCCGGCAAAGAAATTGGCGACGTTGCGGTGTTCGACCATCACGCCCTTGGGCTTGCCCGTCGAACCGGAGGTGTAGATCAGATAGGCCAGATGCTCGGGCGTCACGCCGCTGTTCGGCGCGGTGTCCGGCTGCGAGGCAAGGCGCGGATCAGTGTCGAGTTCGAGCACCTGCGCAGAATGTTCGGGCAAATCAGCGGCCAGATCGCTGGTGGTGACGATGACGGGCGCGCCGCTGTCTTCGATGTACAGGGCCACGCGGTCGGCGGGGTAGTCGGGATCAAGCGGGACATAGGCGCCGCCCGCCTTGAAGATCGCCAGGGCCGCGACCACCAGATGCGGGGTGCGGCGGGTGTGCAGACCGACCAGAGTGTCCGGGCCAACGCCCATCTGGCGCAGGACATGCGCGGCGCGGTTGGCGCGCGCGTCCAGCTCGGCATAGGTCAGCTCGGTTGCGCCAGAGACCAGCGCAGTGGCGTCGGGCGTTTGCGAAGCCTGCGCGGTGATCAGGTCGTGGATGCAGGCCGGAGTGACCTCTGCGGCGGTGGTGTTCCAGGTGGTCAGGACTTCGGTACGCTCGGTCTTTGGCATCTTGCCACCGTTTGACAAACGTTCGGCCAGCCGTTCCGCATCGCGGTCCGACAGGCGGGCGCTGTCATAAGTGACGTGATCGGCATGGATCGTCAGCGCAGTGCCGGGGATATGGGTTCCGGTGCCCAGGCCAATGGCGGGGGTGGTGACGTCAAGGCCGGGATGGCGCAGCGCGATGTCGGTTGCAAAGGAACTGTCGCCCGGTTCGGGCGTCCAGAACGAGACGTGGCCGGGCAGGCCCGGCGCGGCGTGAGCCAGGGTGTGGCCGGTGTCGGCCAGCCTTTGGGCCAGTGCTGCGGCATCGTCTTTGAGGGTGACCGGATGCCGGCCAATGGATCCACCAGACACGCCGGTATCTGCGGCCAGCGTCACAGGCTCGGCCGCAGCCAGCGCCTGCGCCCAATGCGCATCCTGCGGAGCGGCGGCGGCATAGGCGGCTGTCAGGGCCGCGCGGTGGTCGGGTGCAGGCAGGTCCAGCACCTGCCCGACCGTGAGGCCCGAGAACACGGCTGCTTGTCCGTCCTTGCGGACGGCCTCGCTGATGTCGAGAGCACCCTTGCCGCAGGCAATGCGCAGGGGATCAAGGGAGAGCACAGTGCCGGGCACGGCGCTGCCTTCGGTGGCAGCAGCCTTGCGCACGAAAACGGGGCCGCCGGGCAGGTCCAGCTTGGCTGTGGTCAGCGGGTTGCGGTAATCACCGTGATCCAGCGCGCGCACGGTACGGGCCAGCACGGCGGCATCGAGGCGCGGGTCCAGCAGACCGCCCGCCTCGGGCCGGTCATCGCGGCGATACAGGCTGCGTTGCGCGAAATCCTGTGGCGTGCCTTGGGTTTCGCCCGCCTCGATCGCGGCGATCACGCGGGGGAACGAGGCCAGTGCGGCCTCGTACGCCTTGGTGTTGAGTGTCAGCGCTGTGTCAGAGGCGGTGATGTCGAACATCTCTTGTGCGACGATATTGCCTGCATCCACGCCGGGCGTGATGTGGTGCCATGTGATGCCGTGCTGGCCTTCGCCATTCAGCAGCGCCCAGACCGGCGCGTTCAAACCGGCGTAGCGCGGCAGCGGCCCGTCGTGGAAATTGATCGCTCCGCTGCCCGCGCGGGCCAGCACGTCCTTGGGCAGCAGCCGCAGGTTTGCGACGGAAAAGATCCAGTCTGCCGTCTCAATCCGCTCGGCCAGACCAGCGCCCGGGCCTGTCACCGCGTGGCCCGCGCCGCGCGCCCAGTCTGCCACCTGCGTTGAAGCGGTGACAACCTGCGCGATGCTGTGGCCTGCCTCTGTCCACTGGGTGGCGCATTGGACCAGAAGGGATTCGTCGCCGATAAAGATCGCGGTGGTCATCAGGCATCTTCCTTTTGCAAGGAGCGGGAGGAGGGACTGCGCGCGGGCCACAGCGCGGCCAGATCGTGGGCGAGCATGTCGCGCAGGAAATGCGGCGGATCGGCAGGTGGCTTGCGCTGGATCACGCGCCGCACCCGCCACAGCAGCCCGCCCGCCAGATGCGCAAGCGTCGCGCAGATGGCATAGGCCGTGCCGTGGTTCTTGGTGTAGTAGTGCCAGCGGCTCTGGAACCAGTAGCGCGGCGTGCGCGTCCACCGTTTCATCCCGGTCGAGACGCTGCCGATGTGGGTCACTTCGCTGCTGCGGACATAGACGGTCGGCCACCCGGCACGGGCGGCACGCAGGCACAGGTCGGTTTCTTCGAAGTAGAGAAAGAACGTCTCGTCAAACAGGCCAATCTGATCAAGCACGTCCTGCCGCATCATCAGCGACGCGCCGGCCAGCCAATCAACCTGTTGCGTCTTGGCGGGCAGGTCGAGAGGCACCCGTTTGGATTTCAGCAGGCGCGAGATCGGGCCGAAGCGTGCGGCGCCTTCCAGCTCGCCGGCGATCGAGGGGAAGCGGAAGGCGGTGATGTGCGGGTCGCCCTCGGGGCCGTGAATGTAGCTTCCGGCAAAGCCAACCTTCGGATCTTGCTCGAGCGTCTCGTAAAGGCGTTTGACCGAGCCGGGATCGGGAAAGGCGTCGGAGTTCAGGATGTAGACATAATCGGGCCGTGCGCCGCCGGTCAGGCCCGCGCGGATGCCGACGTTGTTGCCTGCGCCAAAGCCGCCGTTGCGGCCCGACTGCAGCACGCGCACGGGCCAGCCTCGGGCCTCGACCTCTGCGCGAAGACGCTCTTCGGAGCCATCGCCGCTGTCGTTGTCGACGATCACGACTTCGCCGGGCAGGCCTTGGGTTTCGCGCAGGGCCGCGGCGACGGCCTTGACCGTCATGTCGGCGGTGCGAAAATTCAGCACCACTGTCAAAAGGGTCGGCGCGGTCATTCGGCGGCCTTTGGCGGCGTCATCGGCTCGGCGCTGAATTGCGCTTCGGCGCTGGTGATGCATTCCTTGATCCGGGCGGCCAGCACGCGGACGTTGGGTTCCAGCACCATGGAATCGTGGTCGCCCGGCACCTCGAACACTTCGATGTCGGGGATGAACTGCGTCCAGTCGTTGTCATCCAGCAAGTAGGACCGTTCGGACGACACCTTTTGCCCGCCCGACACCGTCCAGTGCCCCACCAGCGGAGGCCTGAACAGCGCGAGCCGGCCATCCCACGGTTGCACCTGATACTTGGTGACGGCTTCCATGAAGGCGGCTTCGATGGCGGCGTTGTGGAAGGCGTGATCGGGTGCGGCCTCGGGTGCGGGCGCTGTTCGTTTGGTGATTTCCCAGCGGATCCTCCGCAGCGGCCAACCCAGCAGATGCCCCAGGCCCTGCCGGCGGATGTCCTGCACGAAGATCATCGCGCGATCGACAGATTTGAGCGGTCGGCGCACGGGCAGCGGCGTGTCGAGCATGACCAGAAGCGAGACGGTCTCGCCCTCGGCCTCGAGCTGGCGCGCGATTTCCAGCGCGGTGATCCCGCCGCCGGAAAAGCCGCCCAGCATGTAGGGGCCGCTGGCCTGGACGGTGCGCATTTCGCGGATGTAATCGGCGGCTGCGGCGCGCAGATCGGTATGTGGTGCCTCGCCGCCATAAAGGCCGCGGGCCTGAAGGCCATAGAACGGACGATCCGCGCCGATCAGATGCGCAAGATGGCGCAGGTTGAGCACGTTGCCGAACATGCCGGCAACAAGGAAGAACGGCGCCTTGGGGCCGCCTTCGCCATCGTGCATCGGTACCAGATGTGTATACCGCCGCGCGGGCGCCGCGGGCCGCTCATCGGGCCCGTCCGAGCCCGCCTCGCTGGTGGTGCCCGTGTCGCCTGTCTGTTCGGCGATCAGCGTGGCGCATTTGCGGATGGTGGGCGCTTCGAACAGGACCGAGATCGGGAATTCGATGCGGTAGGCCTTTTTGACCATGGCAAACAGGCGCACAGCGATCAGGGAATGGCCGCCGAGGTCAAAGAAGCTGTCTTCGACACCCACGTTGGACACGCCCAACAGGTCTTCCCAGAAGCCGACCAGCGTGCGTTCGATATCGGTCTCTGGTGGGGCATAATCGCTGTCGAGCTCGGGCCGGTCGAATTTCTGGCCGTCCGTTTCGGTGGAAAGGCCGGTGGCGGCGGTCTGTTCGGCCAGCGCGGCCAGATCAAGCGAGGACACGATGACCTGGCTGTGCCCGGTGGCCAGCGCGCGGCGGAAGGCTTCGGCGCCTTCGTGCGGCAGGATGCCCTGGCTGAGGTTGTGGTGCAGGCGCTCTTCGGCGGGCGACAGGGGCTGGTCGCCGGGGGCTGCGTCAAACTCCAGCTCGGCGGGCGTCAGGCGTGGTGCCTTGGCAAAGGCGGCCACGCTGTCGATCCGCTTGATGGTAAAGCCGGACAGGTCGAGGCAGACGTTGCCGTTTGCATCGGCCAGCGTCACGTCAAACTGGGCCACGTCGCCGGATGCTCCGGCGTGGCGGACCCAGCTGGTGATCTCGGCAGGCAACGGGCGGAACACGCGGATCTGCGGATAGGACACAGGCACCCAGAGGTGATCGCCCTTGTAGCCGTCGATCAGCTGCATGGCCCAGCCTGTCGCGATGTCGAGCAAGGCGGGATGCAGCAAAAAGCCGTCGGTCAGATCGCCCGTGGCGTGATCGGGCAGGCGCAGCGAAGCAAGCCCCTCACCTGCGCCGAAGGCGGTGGATTTCAGAACGCGCCACCGGGGGCCGAACTGCAGATGTGCCTCTTGTGGCGAGGTCAGATCGCCGCTGGCCTGATCGGGGCATCGCGCGGCGATGGCGGCGGCGTCGAGTTTGTCGGGCACCGCCATGGGCACCAGAGCAAGCGTCGCCTGCGCATGTGTCTGCCAGCCCGAGCGACCGTCCAGAAGTGCGGGGGTTTGCACTTCGAATCCATAGCCTGCATCGCGCCGCGACAGGCGCAGGCGCATGTTTTGCGGCGTTGCATCCGCAACGTGAAGCGGGCGCAGGAATGTCAGGTCGCGGATTTCGAACGGACCCGTTTCGCCATGCGCGGACAAGGCCTCGGCGGCCAGCTCGATATACCCAGTGCCGGACACCAGCGCGTCGCCCGTGCCTGTGCGGTGTTCATCCACCCACCAGTCGCGGGTGGCGTCGTAGGTGGCTTCGAACAGGCGGTTGCCTTGTGCGTCGAACGTGGCGTGGTCCAGCATCGGTGCCGTCACTTCGGTGCGCGGCGCGTCGGCTGTGCCAGTGCGCCGGGCGATGGCATCGGCGGCCATGCCGACCTCGGCCCAGATGCCCCAGCCCAGGGCAGTCACGCGCGTCTGACCTTGCCGCGATTTGGCATAGGCATTCAGAAATTCGTTGGCCGCGACATAGTCCACCTGCCCGGCAGGCGCGGTCACGGTCGAGGTCGAGCTGAACAGGGCCATCCACTCGAGGTCGCCGTCAGGGAACGCCTCTTCCAGCACTTTCATGCCGTGGATCTTGGGGGTGAAGACGTCTTCGATCCCCGAAGGCGATTTGGTCAGCAGGGGGCCATCGTCAATCACGCCGGCCGCGTGGATCAGGCCGCTGATCGGGCCAAAGCGGTCTTCGGCCATTGAGCGGGCGCGGCGGATGTCTTCGATGTTGGATACATCCGCGGCGCAAACCAGCACCTCTCCGCCCATCGCTTCGAGCCGTTCGACAGCGCGGATGTTGCGGGCTGTGCGATCCTGCGGACCGTGGCCGCGTTTGTGCGCGTCCCAGTCTGCGCGGTCCGGCAAGGCGGTGCGCGACAGCAGGACGATCCGGGCCTTGTGCCGCTGGATCAGGTCTTCGGCTATGGTCAGGCCGATGCCGCCAAAGCCACCTGTCAGCAGAACGGTCATGCCATCCGCAAACGGAGGCGTGTCGGCGCCAAGGTCTGCCTTGCGGTGGGTCAGTTCAAACCGTTTGGCCCCGCGCAGCGCGGCTGTCTGACTGTGCGGTTCGGCCAGCAGCTCTTCGAGCAGGGCAAGGTCCAGCGCGGCAAGCGCCTGGTCATGCGCGGCGCGGTCCTTGCGCCGGCTTGGCGCCTTGGGCAGCACAATATCGAGCGATGAGGCCGTCACACCCTGCGCTTCGCGCGGGAACACACGCAGTGGGCCTTGGGCCGTGGCTTTTTCGGGATAAGGGAGCGCTTCGCCCCTCACCTGTGCTGCGCCAGTGGTGACGCAGGTGATGTGGATGGGTTTGGGCAGCGCTTCTTCTTCGATCGACTGGGCGAGGAACAGCAGCGAATAGAATCCCTGCTCGACGTTTCTGTGAAAGAAGGAGGATCCGGGCCGGAACGTTTCGGCGTCGGTGGTCAGCCAGAAATGCGCGATGCGCTCGGGCACCATGCCGCGCTGGACCAGATCCTGGATCAGCAGGTCATAGCTTTCGCGGCCCCGTTCGGGCGCGATCACATAGGTGGTTTCGCTGAGCCGCATGAACGCATCGCCAGCGGTCACCTCGACGATTGTGTGACCTGCGCTTTGCAATTGGTCCGACAGGCGGCGGGCAAGGCCGGTGTCATCCATGAACATCAGGCACGTGTGCGGATCGGTGCCCGCGAGGCCGGCCTCAAGGTCATAGGGGCAATCGGGCAGGGCCGGTTTCCATGCCGGGCGGGTGCCCCAATCGGTCACCTCACCCTCGCGCATCAGCAGATCGGGCAGGGCGGTTTGCGCGGTGCCGGGTTCGATGAAATAGGACTGGCGCTGGAACTGGTAGGTGGGCAGCGGCACGCGGTTGCGGCGTGCCTCGCCCCAGATCTGGTCCCAGTCAAACACAGCACCCAGCGCCCACAGACGGCCAAGCGTGCCCATGTGGTAGACGTCGTCGGGCGTGTCGTCCTGCGGATGGCGCAGGGACGACAGCACTTGCTGGCCCGGCACCTGTCCGTGCTGGCGCGTCAGGCTGCTGAGCGCTTTGCCCGGGCCGACCTCGAGGTAGATGCGGTTCGGTGTGGCGCTGAGCGTGGTGATACAATCGGCGAAATGTACGGTTCCGCGCAGGTGCTGGACCCAGTAATCGGGATCGGTTGCCTGATCGTCGGTGATAAAGGCGCCGGTGCGGTTCGACACGAACGGGATCTGCGGCGGGTTCAGCGGGATTGACCGGAGGAAAGCGCCAAAGTCCTCGAGAATGCCTTCCAGCATGCGGCTGTGCGCGGCGATGTCGATGGCGACGCGCTGACAGTCGATGTCTTGCGCCTTGAGCCGCGCTTCAAGCGCTTCGAGCAGGTGATCGGGGCCGGAGGCGACCGACAGTTCGGGCGCGTTGACAGACGCGAGGTCGAGATCGTCGCCAAGATGTTTTTGCAGATCGCCCGCGGGCAGGTTCACCGACAGCATGCCGCCTGCAGGGACCGTATCGAACAGTGTGCCGCGCAGGTGGACCAGGCTGATGCAGTCTTCGAACGACATCACGCCTGCCAGACATGCGGCGGTGTTCTCGCCCATCGAATGGCCGACCAGCGCCGAAGGCGTGACGCCCCAGCTGATCCACAGCTGCGCCAGCGCGTATTCGGTGATCATGATCAGCGGCAATTGCACGCTGGGCTTTTTCAGCCGCTCATCGGCCTCTTGCGTGTCCGCCTCGCTGGGGAGCCACAGCGCCCGGATGTCGTAGTCCAGCTTGGGGCCGAGGATGTCGAGCCCGCGGTCCATCCAGTCGGCAAAGACCGGTTCGGTCTCGTAAAGGCCACGCGCCATGCCCGCGTATTGCGCGCCGCCGCCTGGGAACATGAACACCAGTTCGGGGGTGTCCAGCGCGGTATGGGTAAAGACGCGCTTGGCGTCGTTCTTGTCCAGCAGATCGGCGGCCTCGGCGTGGCTTTCGGCCACCACCACGCGGCGCTTTTCAAAGGCGCGGCGGCCTTTGTGCAGGGTCCAGGCGATGTCGGCCAGCGGCTGATCGGTGCCGCGCAAGTGCTGGGCCAGCGCCGTGCCGTTGGCATCAAGCGCCGATTTGTTGCGGCCTGACAGGGTAATCAGCTGGAAGGGCCAGTCGCTGTCCTCGGACGCGGGACGCGCGGGGGCTTCTTCGAGCACGACATGCGCATTGGTGCCGCCAACGCCCAGCGAGTTCACACCGGCCCGACGCGGGCCGTTCCGGCTGGTCCATTCGGTCAGCGCGGCGTTCACCGCGAAAGGCGAGGTTTCGAAATCGATGGACGGGTTCGGAGCCTCATACCCCAGCGATGGGGGCATCTCGCGGTGGTGCAGGCCCATGGACGCCTTGATCAGGCTGGCCACGCCTGCGGCCGTATCCAGGTGGCCGATGTTCGTCTTGACCGAACCGATACGGCAGAATTGCACCTGATCCGTCGTTTCGCGAAAGGCCTCGGTGAGGGCGGCGACCTCGATCGGGTCGCCGAGATACGTGCCCGTGCCGTGGCATTCGACATAGTCGATTGTGTCGGCTGTGACGCCCGCGATGGCTTGTGCTTCGGCAATGGCGGCGGCCTGACCGCCAACGGAAGGCGCCAGATAGCCGGCCTTGTCCGCGCCGTCGTTGTTGACGGCCGAGCCTTTGATGACGGCCCAGATGTGATCGCCATCCGCGATGGCGTCATCGAGGCGGCGGAGCACGACTGTGCCCGCGCCCGAGCCAAACACCGTGCCTTGGGCGCGGTGGTCAAAGGCGTGGCATTGCCCGTCGGGGCTCAGGATTTCGTTTTCCTTGTAGAGGTATCCGCGCCCTTGAGGGAATTCGATGGTCACCCCGCCCGCCAGAGCCATGTCGCATTCGCCGTTCAGTAGCGCCTGCGCGGCGTAATGCGCGGCGACCAGCGAGGTGGAACAGGCTGTCTGCACGTTGATCGACGGGCCGGTGATGTCGAGGAAATGGCTCACCCGGGTCGACAGGAAGTCTTTGTCGTTGCCGGTGTGGCGCAGCAGGAACATGCCCGTCGATTGCACCAGATCGGGGTTCGAACAGACATTGAAATAGAAATAGCTGCCCATGCCGCAGCCTGCGAACACGCCGATAGCGCCTTCGAAATGCTCGGGCATGTGGCCGGCGTTTTCCAGCGCTTCCCACGCCGTTTCAAGGAACTGGCGGTGCTGGGGGTCCATGATGGCGCTGTCCTTGGGCGACAGGCCAAAGAATTCGCCGTCGAACATCTCGAACCCGTCAAGATGCGCGCTATAGGGGACATAATTCTTGTGGCGGACCAGCGCGGCGGGTTCCCCCGCGGCCAGCAAAGCGTCTTCGTCAAGGCGGCGGATCGACGAACGGCCATTGCGCAGGTTGTCCCAATACGTGCCGATGTCCGCAGCACCGGGAAGGTGCGCAGCCATGCCGACGATTGCGATATCGCCCGATGTGTCGTGTGTACCGCTCATGTCACTCATCAAAGGTTCCCGAAGGCGCAATGCCACAGTTTCCTACCGGGGAAATGCGGAAATATTGCGGCAAATTCCCCGGATGCCTGCGCATTTTCCCAAGAAATGTGGGGTTTTGCGCGTGCCACAATCTCGCCTTTTCATCAAAGGGATTGCAAGTGGGGCATTGTTTCGCGGGCGGAAACCCGGCTGATTGCGTCAGCCCAGACCGGCCAATTCCGACAGTGGCAGGCGGTTGATCCACAGCGCTCCGGCGCCGAGGGCCGCGCCGATCACGGCAAAGGTGGCGTCGTGCAGCGGGTCCCATGCGCCCATATGCCGGGCCAGCCAGACGACCACGGGGTAGACGACAATCATCGCAATGCCCTGCCCGATCAGCGCGCCGAACAGCCCCGCCATGCCAAAGCCGATGACCAGACCTGCAATCATCAGCACCGCCCGTGCCAACGCGAGGGCAAAGAAGCGGCGGCTGTCGCCCGCGGCCAGCGCAGCCTGATCGTAGGTCAGCGCGATGATCTGCGGGATCTGCATCACTGCGATCAGGCTGACGATGGGCCCGGCGAGGTGATAGCGCGGGTCATACAGCAGTTCGACCAGCCAGACGCCGAGGCAGGCAAAGATGATCTGCATCCCCAAAAGAGCGGTCGTCACGGCCACGCGCATCTTGCGCAGCTTGGCGAAATTCGCGGCGCTTTCGGTTGGCGGCGTCTCTCGGTAGATGGGGATCAGGATCTTGCGCGTGATCATTCCGCCCAAAAGCAGGGGGAAGGAGGCGAGGAAAAATCCGATGTTGTAGACGCCGAACGTGTCCAGATCGAGAGCCTTGCCCAGAACGATCCGGTCGCCCTGAGCAAAGAAAAAGCCGCAGACCGTCGACAGGAACACCCATTTGCCAAAGTTGATCAGCTCTTGCGCGGCGGGCTTTTCCCAGCGGAATGAGTTGTTTGGGCCCGGCAGATAGGCGCGGAACAGGATCAACTGCGCGGTGGCGGCCAGGATATAGCTGACCACCAGCGCCCAGACCGATCCCCACCACAGCGCCAGCCCCACCGCCGTGGCGATGCCAACAAGCTGCACGGCGATTTCGATCGCGGTGACGCGGCCCAGCACAAGGTGGCGGTTGGCGGTGTCTTTCTTGGTGGGATCGCAGCCGTTGATGATCAGGATCAGCGAGGCGACGGGCAGGTAATAAAGCAAATCCGGTTCGGCATAGAACCACGCGGCCGGCCAGGCGATGCCGCAGGCCACAACCCACAGGCACACGCCGCGGATCACCTGAATGGTCCATGCGGTGTTCAGGAAATCGCGGTCGTCGCCGCGTTTGGATTGCATGATCGCGGGCGTCACGCCCACGTCCGAAAACATGGCAAGCCCCATCAGGATCACCATGATCAGGGCCATCAT
>JAHDCH010000359.1 GCA_020629995.1 Pseudaestuariivita sp.
TCTTCGATCCGGCCTGCAGGGCCACCGGTGCCGGCATTGGCGCAAACCACGTCGATGCCGGCAAATTCCGCCTCCACCTCGGACAGAAAGGTGGCCATGCCGCCTTCATCTGTCACATCAACGTGACGCGCCAAGATATTGGCAGGCATGGATTTAACGGCGTCTGCGTCGGCATCACAGATCGCAACCTGCGCGCCCGTGTCGGCAAAGCGCATCGCAACGCGCCGTCCGATCCCGGCGGCCCCGCCGGTGATGAGGACGCGCTGGGTCACGCAGGCGCCCGTTTGGTGAGGCCGAGCTTTTCGCGCACCTCCGAAGGCCCGATCACGCGCGCGCCCATGCCTTCGATGATGCCCACGGCGCGCGACACAAGCTGTTCGTTCGTGGCCAGCTGGCCTTTGCCGAGCCACAGGTTGTCCTCCAGCCCCACGCGCACGTTCCCGCCCGCCAGAACGGCGGCGGCGACATAGGCCATCTGGTTGCGACCCAGCGAAAAGGCCGAGAAATTCCAGTCGGGTGGCACGTTGTTGACCATCGCCATGAAGGTGTTGAGATCATCCGGCGCGCCCCAGGGTACGCCCATGCACAGCTGCACCAGAGCGGGCGCATCCAGAACGTCATCGGCCACCAACTGTTTGGCGTACCACAGGTGGCCGGTGTCAAAGGCTTCGATCTCGGGCTTCACGCCCAGTTCGGTCATCATCCGGCCCATGGCGGTCAGCATACCGGGCGTGTTGGTCATCACGTAATCGGCTTCGGCAAAGTTCATGGTGCCGCAGTCGAGCGTGCAGATCTCGGGCAGGCATTCGGCCACATGGGCGACCCGCTCTTCGGCGCTGATCATGTCGGTGCCGGTGGTCAGGGGCAAAGGCGCGTCGGGCGGGCCAAAGACCATGTCGCCGCCCATGCCAGCGGTCAGGTTCAGCACCACGTCGACCTCGGCGTCGCGGATCCGGTCGGTCACCTCGCGGTAGAACGCAAGATCGCGGCTGGGCGTGCCGGTGTCGGGGTCACGCACATGGCAATGGGCGATGGCGGCGCCCGCCTTGGCGGCGGCAATTGCGCTGTCGGCAATCTGTTTCGGAGAGCGGGGCACATGCGGGCTGCGGTCTTGCGTCCCGCCCGAGCCGGTGACGGCGCAGGTGATAAAGACGTCGCGGTTCATCTCAAGCGGCATGGACGGTCTCCGGTCTGGTTTTCACAAAGGCTAAGCGCTAAGGCGGGATAAGATACGGCAGAAAGAGACGGATATCATGCCGGAATGGACAAAATCGCCGCAGCAGGCGCATCGCGTCGCCTTTGTGCTGTTCGACAGGTTTTCGAACCTGTGCCTGGCCAATTGCCTTGAACCCCTGCGCGCGGCCAATACGCTGATGGCGCGAGAGGTGTTCCGGTGGGACGTCTACAGCCCGGACGGACAGCCTGTTGCCTCGTCATCCGAGCTGCCTGTTCTGCCGCGCGGCGCATTGGACGACATGAAAGGCGCCGATCTGCTGGTGGTGCTGGCCAGCTATGGGCATCTGCAGCACGACACCCCGGCCAACCGCCGCGCGTTGTCGCGGGCGGCACGGCGGGCGCGCCGGGTTGCGGGGCACGATGCGGCGCCATGGCTGATGGCCTCGGCCGGGCTGCTGGATGGGCGCATGGCGACGATCCACGGAGATTTGCTGGCGCCTTTTGCCGAACGGTTCCTGAACGTGACCGTCCTGCCCCGGCGCGTGGTGGCGGACGGATCAAGGCTGACCTCTGCCGGGGCGATGGCGGCGTTTGACCTGACGCTTGATCTGGTGCGAGAGGTCTGCGGGGTCGCGGTGACGCTGGAGATCGAAGCCCTGTTCGTACGCGACACGCCGACCGAGCATGATATGCCCCGCGCCCGCGATCCTCTGATCCGGCGCGCCCTGTCCGTGATGCGCGCGACGCTGGATGCGCCAATCGCGCTGGATGCGCTGGCGCTGCGCGCGGGCTGCCGGCCCAAGACGCTGGAGAGGCGCATGGTGGCAAGCCTGGGGGCGACGCCGGGCCGGGTGTACCGTCATTTGCGGCTGGGGGCCGCGTTTCAGATGGTCACGACCACTGATTTGCCGGTGGCCGAAGTGGCGGTGCGCTGCGGGTACGAATCGCCTGCCGCCCTGACCCGTGCCTTTCGGGCACGCTATGGCGCAGCGCCACGGGACATGCGGCGCACGCCCTGAAATTGCCCCGCCCACGGCTCAGCCCTGCCGAACTCGGGTGCCAGACTGCCGGCCATGACAGAGCCAGAGACACTTGAAAGCAAGCGGCGCGCCCGCCTGTTCGACCTGATCCGCCAGCAGGATCATGCGCTGAGCCCCACCCGCGCAGGGACAGAGGACGAAGATGGTTTTCCGCCCGGCTTTGTGCGCGCGTTTCAGGACAGCGCGGCGCGGTCACTGGGGCAACGCCCCGCGGACCGGCTGTTGATGCAATCGCTGCGCGGACGGCGCTAGGTCTGATCCGCGTCCCGGCCGCGAAAACCCTGGGCCACCACGAATTTTTCCGAACTGTCGGACCGCGAAGCGGGCGGTTTGACGTTGGCGACCTTGGTGAATTGCTGTTTCAGCAGGGTCTGCAGGCTTGCCTCGGCCCCGCCTTGCAGAACCTTGGCCACAAAGGTGCCGCCCGGCGACAGCACATCCATGGCGAAATGGGCGGCGGCCTCGCACAGGGTGATGATGCGCAAATGGTCGGTCTGCTTGTGCCCCGATGAGGCGG
>JAHDCH010000360.1:0-1311 GCA_020629995.1 Pseudaestuariivita sp.
TTAATTTAATCTATGACAAGTTCCAGATCGGCACGAGAGCCATCCATGACCACTTTGCCCGCGTCACGAAAGTTGATCGTGACCCTGCCTTTGACGTTCGATTGCACCTGTCCGATGCCCCAGTCCGGCGCCTCGGCGTTGCGGACCAGCATGCCCGGTTCGAGGATCGCGGTCAGGTCAGGCACGGCGCTTCAAACCCGGATATGGGGGAAAAGATGAACGATCCAAGACCCAATCTGTCGGCCCTCCTTGGCTCGCGGATTTGCCACGACCTGATAAGCCCGATCGGCGCCATTCACAATGGGCTGGAGCTGTTGGCCATGACCGCACAAGGCGCGGCCAGTCCCGAACTGGTGCTGATCGAGGACAGCTGCCGCAGCGCAAGCGCGCGCATCCGGTTCTTTCGGATTGCCTTTGGCGTGGCCAGTCAAAGTCAGCGCATGGGCGCGGCCGAGCTGCGCAAGACCATCGCCGATTTCACCGAAGGCAGCCGGCTGGGCGTGACGTGGGCGCCTGACACCGACACGTCGCGCGAAGAGGCGCAGATGGCGTTTCTGGCGCTGATGTGCGTGGAAACCGCGCTGCCCCATGGGGGTACCGTGCGGCTGGACGAAAGCGCGGGCCGCTGGAAGCTGACGGCCGAGGCGGGCGCGATCAAGCAGGACACCGAGATGTGGCGCGCCCTGACCGAGGGCGCATTTGAAGGTGCAGCCGATCCGGCGCTGGTGCATTTCTGCCTGTTGCACGAGGTTGCGATGCGGTGCGATCGCCGGCCCGAGCTGGACCTGAATGATCAGACGCTTCAGCTGCGGATCTAGTGCGGGCCTGCGCCCGTGTCCTCCGTGTTGCCCGGATCACCCGCGGCATCCCCATCCCGGCCCGGGATCGCGTAGTCGCCGCGCACCCAACGGGCAAGGTCGATGTCAGCGCAGCGGCGCGAACAGAACGGGCGTATCTCGGCGCGGGTCTCTTCTCCGCAGATCGGGCAGCTCATGTGCCACCCTCCGCCACCTTGTTCAGCAGCGCAGCCAAGGGCGCGCGGGCCCGGGCGCGTTGCAATTCCAGATGTCCCAGAGGCGTCCAGCCGACCAGGCTGGTTTCGACCGTGTCAGCGCGCAGAGCCGCGCGCAGAGCGCTTTCCAGCGTGCGGCGATCCTTTTTGGGCATCGGCGCCAGATCCAGCACCACCTGACCGCCAAGGCCCCGCAGCCGCAACTGGCGCGGCAGATCGCGGGCGGCGGCGATGTTGGCCTTGAGCCCGGCGGCAAAGCTGGTGTCGGCCCCGGTGTTCACATCCACCGCGACCAGGGC
>JAHDCH010000360.1:1411-2732 GCA_020629995.1 Pseudaestuariivita sp.
TCCTCGACGATCTCGCCGTCTTCGCCCGTCGCCGCAGCCGAGCGCAGGATCAACCCGTGCCGACCTTCGGTCACGCCATGGGCGATGCCACGCAGGTCTTCGGCGCGGTCTTCGTCCTTGATCGCGCGGCTCACATTCACGCCGGGGGCACCGGGCGTGACGATGGCATAACGGCTTTTGAACAGCAGCCGGGTCGTGACCGGCACGGCCTTGCCAGGTTCGGCATAGCCCGTGACCTGCACTTTCAGAACCTGCCCTTGCCCGACGCCTTTGGCCTGCCGCAAGAACAGCCGGCCTTCGGGCCCGTCCAGAAAGACACCGCCCTGCCCTTTGGCCGCGCGCAGTGCCTTGGCGGCAAAGATCGTGCCCGGCGCGGGCGCGTCCGAAGCGACCAGCAGATCCTCAAGCCGGCCATCCACGATCAGCGCCGCCGCTTCGCGGTCGCCGACATGGTCGAGGCAGATCAGACGCCCCTTCATGCGCGCCATACCGGATAGCCCGCCGCTATCAGCAGGTTGGCCGTCTCATGCAGAGGCAAGCCCACGATGGCGGTGAAAGAGCCAGAGATCCACGGGATGAACACCGCCGCAGGCCCCTGGATTGCCCAGCCGCCTGCCTTTCCGCGCCAGTCGTCCGTGGCAAGGTAGGCGGTGATTTCGTCTTCGCTGAGGGGTTTCATCCGAACGGCGCTCTCCACAACCCGGGTCCATGTCTGATCGCCGCGCCGCACGGCAACGCTGGTGATGACCTTCTGGCGCCGCCCCGACATCAGCCGCAGAAAGGCTGCGGCCTCGGCGGCATCCGCAGGCTTGCCAAGGATGCGGCGCCCCACGGCAACGGTGGTATCGGCGCACAGCACAATCTCGCCGGGTTCGGCGGTCACGGCGGCGACCTTCTCGGTCGCTATGCGCAGATTGTAGGCCCGGGGCAGCTCGCTCGGGCGCGGATCCTCGTCGATGTCCGGAGGGCGCACGTCGTCAGGCACGACCCCGATCTGGGCCAAAAGGTCCAGCCGCCGGGGCGAGCCCGACCCGAGGATCAGCCTGGGGCGCGTGGTCATGTGGCGCAGGGTGGGCCTAGCAGCCCACCATCACTTGAAGCGGTAATTGATACGGCCCTTGGTCAGGTCGTACGGGGTCATCTCGACCTGTACCTTGTCGCCTGCCAGAACGCGGATGCGGTTCTTGCGCATCTTGCCTGCCGTGTGTGCGATGATCTCATGGCCGTTTTCCAGCTCGACCCTGAATGTCGCATTCGGCAGGAGTTCCTTGACGACACCGGGAAATTCGAGCGTGTCTTCCTTGGCCATGGTCTCTCCTAG
>JAHDCH010000361.1 GCA_020629995.1 Pseudaestuariivita sp.
GGCAGGCGGCCCTGAAGCTCGGGCAGCAGGTCGGACGGTTTGGCGATGTGGAAGGCACCGGACGCGATGAAGAGGATGTGGTCGGTTTTGACCGGGCCGTGTTTGGTGCTGACGGTGGTGCCTTCGATCAGGGGCAGGAGGTCACGCTGGACCCCTTCGCGGCTGACATCGCCGCCGCGGGCGTCGGAGCGGGCGCAGACCTTGTCGATCTCATCGAGGAAGACGATGCCGTTTTGCTCGACCGCTTCCAGAGCGGCGGTTTTCACGGTTTCGTCGTCCAGCAGCTTGTCCGCCTCGTCGGCGATCAGGGTTTCATAGCTTTCGGCGACCGTCATGGATTTGCGGATCGTGCGCCCGCCAAAGGCCTTTCCGAACATCTCGCCGATGTTCATCATGCCGGCGCCGGGCTGGCCGGGGATTTCGAACTGGCCCATGGGATTGGAGGTATCGGCGACCTCAAGCTCGATCACGGTGTCGTCCAGCTCGCCGGCCTTGAGCTTTTTGCGGAACATCTCGCGCGTGCTGTCGCGGGCGCCTTCGCCGGCGATGGCCTCGATCACGCGCTCTTCGGCGGCGGCGTGGGCGCGGGCCTTGACGTCTTCGCGCATGTAGTCGCGGGTCTGGGCGATGGCGGCATCCACCAGGTCACGCACGATCTGTTCCACATCTCGGCCCACATAGCCGACTTCGGTGAACTTGGTCGCCTCGACCTTGAGGAAAGGCGCGCGGGCCAGTTTGGCAAGGCGGCGCGAGATCTCGGTTTTGCCGACGCCGGTGGGGCCGATCATCAGGATGTTCTTGGGATAGACCTCGTCGCGCAGATCGTCGGCCAGCTGTTTGCGACGCCAACGGTTGCGCAGGGCAACGGCGACGGCACGTTTGGCGTCGTTTTGGCCGATGATAAAGCGGTCCAGTTCGCTGACGATTTCGCGCGGGGTCAGGTCGGTCATGGGGCGTCTTTCCGTAGTCGTGTGCGGCAGACATAAGGGCCGGGGCCGGAAACGCAAGAAGATGACAGCCGATCACAACGCCGTGCACCCGCTATGCAAGTTGCATGGAATGTCGCAGATTGCTGTCAAATTTGCGATGTATCGGAGGGTATCACATGGATCGCCGCACTTTTATCGTCTCGGCACTGGCCGTTGCAGCAAGCCCGGCGCTGGCCGGTGGCCACGGCCGGATCGGCACCTTTGTGGGCAAATCGAACCACGTCACCACGGGCCGGGCCGAATTGGCCAAGGAAGGTGGCAAGTATGTCGTGCACCTGCTGGACGATTTCACATTTGATGGCGCGCCCGATCCCAAGGTGGCGCTGGGCAAGGACGGCTATGACAAGTCGACCCTGATGGGCCTGCTGAAGAAAAACCGCGGCAAGTCCAGCTATGAAGTGCCCGCGGGCATCAATGGCGATGACTATAACGAGGTCTGGATCTGGTGCGAGCGGTTCAACGTGCCGCTGGGCGTGGCCAAGCTGAGCTGAGGCTATTCGCTGGCGCTGGACGGGGGCAACCTGTCCAGCGGCAGCACACCAGAGAGACCACGAAGGAGAGCGGAGCGGATCCGTTCCCAAAAAGCGCCAAGCGTCACCAGGACGATCCCCAGTGACAGGATCGCAAAAGCCCCGCCTTCGCCGCCGAACACGGTGAACGCCAGAGTGACGCAATAGCCCACGGCTGCGATCAGGAACGACCGACGGTCGATGATGATCGCCACCAACGCGAACACCGCCAGGACCAGAGCCAAGGCCACGTTCATCCCGTCGCCCGACAGAAGCGTCAGCGCGATTGTGTTGACCAGAGCGGGTGCGGCGATGATGTGCAGCCAGAACCCGTTCGAAGACCGCCGCGTCACACGGTGCGGGTCTGACATGTCAAAGATCATCGCCACCACAAAGAACACAGCACCAAGGCCCAAGGTGATCCAGGCAAAGCCGCCATCGGCTGACAAAAGGAAGATGTCCTGCGGATTGGACGGCGTGCCATTGCGCGCGGCGGCCCACATCAGGGCGACGGCAAAGGCACCCAGAGCGATGGTTGCCATGGCAAAGGGCACGCGGAACCGCAGCCAATAGGCGAAGATTGCGCCAGTTGCAGCGGCGAGCGGCAAGGGAAGGCTGCTGAAGTCTTCCTGCGCGACCATGAAGGGCTGGGACATCAGCGCGACAAAGAAGATGCCCGCGTTGATCGCCCAAAAGATCGTCAGCGTGATCGCCGGTGCCACCATACGGCGGGTGCGAATGAAATATTCCGACAGGCCCCAGATCACGGCAGCGCCCAGCGCCGAATAGGTGATCACCTGCGAGATGACGTTGGCCGACCCCATCGCAAAGGAAAACCCGGCAAAGGCCCAGTATCCGGCGGCGAGGATCACGAGGCCCACGACGATGAAAATCTCGTTGAACCCTTTGAACAGCTCGAACGGCTCATCACCCGGGGCCAGCCCTTCACGCGCCCCACGGCGGCTGTCGGCCAGGACCGAAAGGCGGGCGGCCTGCGCTTCGGTCACCACGCCTGCGGCCACGGCGGCGCGCAGGTCATCGCGGCCTATCATGCCGAGACGCTTTCGACCGTGAGGTTGCCGTTGGTGTAGACGCAGATGTCGGCGGCAATCGCCATGGCCTTGCGCGCGATGGCTTCGGCGTCCAGATCGGCCTCCATCAGCCCGCGCGCGGCGGCGAGGGCATAGTTGCCGCCCGACCCGATGGCGGTCACGTCATG
>JAHDCH010000026.1 GCA_020629995.1 Pseudaestuariivita sp.
ACAAACAACAGGTTCCGCATCGCTGCCCCTTTCCGCCGGACCGGGGTTGGTGTTACCAGAGCGCGCAGCAAGAGGGAAAGCGCAATGGCGATGTGGGTGTTCGGCTATGGCTCGCTTTTGTGGAACCCCGGGTTCCGCGTCGCCGAAGAGCGTCTGGCAACGCTGCCCGGCTATGCGCGCAGCTTTTGCATGCGCTCGATCCACCATCGCGGCACGGTTGCCGATCCGGGCCTTGTTCTGGCGCTTGACGCGGTGCCCGGCGCCTCCTGTGCCGGTCTGGCCTTGCGGGTGCCGCCCGAAGACGAAGCAAGCACACTGGCATACCTGCGCGAGCGCGAGCTGATCTCGTCCGCCTATCTGGAACGGCAATGCGACGTCGCGCTGGCGGGCGGCGGCACGGTTTCGGCTCTGGCCTATGTGATCGACCCGGACCACGACCAGTATTGCGGCGGGCTTCCCCTGGACGAACAGGCCCGCATCATCGCGGCAGCCGTGGGCGGGCGCGGCCCCAACTCGGATTACCTGCACAACACCGCTCAGCATCTTGCCAGCCTCGGCATCGCCGATCCCGAGCTTGAATGGCTGTCTGCCGAGGTCCGCAGATTACAGCAAAGTTCACTTGGCTTGAACACGGCTTCCGAGTAGGCTCGGACGCAATCAAAGAACCGTGTCGGGAGTTGTCCAGATGGACGAGCCGGGCCGCGAGGTCGAGCCATATTTCTCACAGCCGTTCCGCCAGGTCGCGCTGATCCTGATCGTCCTTGCTTTGACGGTTGCCGGGGCAGTGTTCGCATGGCCGCGGGTCGGCCCGGTTTTTGTCGAAAATCCCTACCTGAACGTCTTTATCGCCGCTGTCTTTGTGCTGGGTGTGATCGCGGTGCTGTATCAGGTGATGCAGCTGGCCAATTCAGTGCGTTGGGTCAAGGCCTTCGCAGCCGAAGGCGGTGCGCGCGACGATGGCAATCCGCCGCGTCTTTTGGCGCCTCTGGCGAACCTTCTCAAATCGCGCGGTCGGCAACGGCAGATCTCGGCGCAATCGACGCAATCCATGCTCGATTCCGTCGCCACCCGGATCGACGAAGCGCGCGAGATCACGCGCTATATCGTCAACCTTCTGATTTTCCTTGGCCTTTTGGGTACGTTCTACGGCCTTGCCACCACCGTGCCCGCCATCGTTGACACGATTGGCAACCTCGAGCCGCGCGACGGCGAGACGGGCGCGGATGTGTTCCGCCGCCTGCAATCGGGCCTTCAGGCGCAGATGGGCGGGATGGGCGTGGCCTTTGCCTCTTCGCTTCTGGGCCTCGCCGGATCGCTGGTTGTGGGCCTGCTCGAATTGTTTGCCACCCATGGGCAGAACCGGTTCTACCGCGAGCTTGAGGAATGGCTGTCGTCGATGACGCGCATCTCGTTCGCGGCGGGTGAAGGCGAAGGGTCGTTTGACACCAATGTCGTGGTCGGCGTTCTGGATCACTTTGCCGAGCAAATGGAGCAGCTGCAGCAGCTCTTTGGCCAGTCCGAGATCAACCGCGCCGAAACCGATGCCAAGCTGAGCCAGCTGGCCGACAGTGTTGAACGGATGACCGAACGGCTCGAGGCGAACGGATCAACCAATTCCGCCCTTTTGCGCGTGGCCGAGGGCCAGGAGCGGCTGATGCATGTTCTCGAACACCAGGAACGCGGCGAAGGCATGGATGCCGAAAGCCGGATGCGCCTGCGGTCGATCGATGTGCAGATGCTGCGCATCCTCGAAGAAATCAGCGCCGGCCGGCAGGAAAGCATGGCCGAGCTGCGCACCGATCTGGCCGCTCTGAACCGTGCTCTGGCCGCGCCTCGCGCCGCCGCTGCGGCCCAGCCGGGCGCGGCGCAGGCTCCGGCTCCGGTTCAGGGGCAGGGGCCGCGTGCCCGTCAGCGCGCCGCCGCTCTGGCCGCGCAGCAAACCCAGGACAAGCGCAAGGAGGGGTAAGCCATGGCACTCTCCCGCCGCAGCGGACAACGGTTTCAAAATTCGATCTGGCCCGGGTTCGTGGATGCGATGACCGGCCTGTTGCTGGTGCTGATGTTCGTGCTGACCATCTTCATGGTGGTGCAATACGTCCTGCGCGAAACCATCTCGGGGCAGGAAAGCGAGCTGAGCGATCTGTCCGCCGAAGTGGCCGCGCTGGCCGAGGCCCTGGGGCTCGAGCGCGACAGGTCCGCCACTTTGGAAACCCGTGTGGGCGAGCTGTCATCCAACCTGACCGAGGCCACCACGCGGGCCTCGGAACAGGAGGCGCTGATCGCCCAGCTGACCGCTGACCGGGTGCGTGCAGGTCAGGCCCTGACCGCTGCAAATGCGCGCATCGCCGATTTCGAAGCGCAGGTTGCGACGCTCTTGTCCGAGCGTGACGATGCGCGGGGCCGCGCCGCCGAATTGCTGGCCAGTGTCCAAGAGCTGGAAGCCGCGCGCGACACGCTGATCACCGAGCAGGAAGCGCTGAACCTTGCCCTTGCCCGTGCCCGCGAGGAAATCGACGCCGAGGCCGAAGCCGCCCGCCTGGCGGCTGCGCAGGCCGAAGCGCTCGAGGCACTGGCCGCCGAACGGGATGCCGAAAACAGCGTTCTGGCAGGCCGTGTGGCCGAGCTGGAATCCGAACTGACAGCCGAAGAACAGGCCCGCATCGCGCAGGCTGCGGCGGCCGAGGCTCTGCAGAAACGGCTCGAGAACGCGGATGCCGAACTGACGGCCCTTACCCTGCAGCTCGAGCAGGAACGCGCCCGCGCCGAAGAAACGCTGACGCTGCTGGCCGCCACCCGCAAGGAGGCCGAAGACCTTGATGCGCGCCTTGCCGCTGCGCTGACCGAAAACACGGAAACGAACACGCGGACAGCCTCTTTGGAGCAGGCGCTGGCCGATGCTCTGGTGCGGATCGAAGAGCGAAACGAAATCGCCGCGCGGCTTGCCGAAGAACAGCTTGCCCGACTTCAGGCCGAACAGACCCTCGCGACGTTGCGGGCGTCGCTTGACCAGACGCAATCGGCGCGCACCGCTGCCGCCGCCGAGCTGGCCAATACACGCTCGTCGTTGTCCGAGGCCCAGGCCGCCCTTGCCGCCGAAAGGGACGCACGGGCGCAAGGCGAAGCGGCCCTGAGCCAGACCGTCGCCGAACAGACCGCCGAGGCTGAACGCGCGAATGCTCTGGTCGCCGAACAGACGCGGCTGCTCGAAGAGCTGCGTGCCCGGCTTGCGCGCGCCGAGGCTGATCTTGCGCTGGCCCGCCAGACGTCCGAGGGGCTCGAGGCCGAGCTGGCCAGCACGACCGAAACGCTTCAGGCGCGCATCGCCGCGGCCCTGGCGCGGATCGAGGCGTCCGACCGCACAATCGCGCTGCTGCAGGACGATCTGAGCGCGGCTCAGGATGCAACCCGGTCTGCCGCCGCCCGCGCCGCCGAGGCCGAGGCGACCCTGTCCACCCAGGGCGCGTCTCTGGACGACAGCAACGCCGCTCTGGTGGCCGCACGCCGCGATCTGGCCGAGCTGTCTGCCCGCAGCGAAACCCTGGACGGTGAACGGACGCGCCTTGCCGAGGCGCTGGGCCAGGCGAGCTCGGAAGTGGCCGAGCTCAAACGTCAGGTCGCCGTTCTTGAAGGGGCCCAGGCCGAAGGGGCGCAGGCCGAGGCGAGCCTGTCTGAAACGCGCGCCAATCTGGCGCTGGCGCTCGAGCGGATCGCGTCGTTGCAGGACCAGCTGGCCGACAAGGAAAGCGCCCTGTCGCGGGCACGGGCCGATGCCGCCGCCGCCCGCGCCGGGCTTGAACAGGACGCGCGGTCGCTCGAAGAGCGGCTTGCTGCGGCACTGGCCGCCAAACTCGCCGCCGAGACCCGCGTCGAGAACGTGCGCGAAGAGCTGACCCGTGCTCTGGCCGCGCAACGCGCCGCCGAAGCGGATGCCGCGCGCCGGTTGACAGAGAGTGAACAGCGCGCAGTTTTGCTGGCCGAAGCGCAGGCCAAGCTTGGCACCGAAGAGCAGCGCAGCACCGAAGCCGCGCGGCAGGCCGAGGTTTTGAACCGGCAGGTCGCCGCGCTGCGCGATCAGCTGGGCCAGCTGCAGGCATTGCTGGATGACAGCCGCGCGCGCGATGCCGCCGCTCGGGTCCAGCTGCAATCGCTGGGCACCGAACTGAACGCCGCGCTGGCCCGCGCCGCCGCCGAACAGCGCCGCCGCGCAGAGCTGGAAGAGGCCGAGCGCAAACGGCTCGAGGCCGAGGCGCGCAATCTTGAGCGGTACCGGTCCGAATTTTTTGGCCGCTTGCGCGATCTGCTGGAGGGGCAGGAGGGTGTGCGCATCGTGGGCGACCGCTTTGTCTTTGATTCCAGTGTTCTTTTCCCGCCCGGCGGCGCGGATCTGTCGCCCGTGGGCCAGCGCGAGATTTCCAAGGTGGCGGGTATCCTGCGCGATATTGCAGGCGACATTCCGGCCGAGATCGACTGGGTGATCCGCGTGGACGGACATACGGACAATGTGCCTTTGTCGGGGCTGGGTGAATTTGCAGACAACTGGGAACTGAGCCAGGCGCGGGCGCTGTCGGTGGTGAAGTTCATGGTCAACTTCCTCGGTATCCCGCCCGAGCGGCTGTCGGCCAACGGATTTGGGCAGTATCAGCCGGTCAACACGGCGGATACGGACGACGCGCGTGCGCAGAACCGCCGGATCGAGTTGAAATTTACCGAAAAGTGACCGCTCATCCCGCCTGACAGCGGGCCTCGCCTCAGCGCGAAAGAGTGATCGTCGAGCTGCGCATGCTGATGGCCGCGCCGTCCCGGATCAGGGTGACCGTTCCGCGATAGGCGCCGGCGGCCCAGCCGCCGCGCGGTGCCTTGCGGCCCGCAGCGCGGAAAAACTGGGCCTGATCCCGGTCCAGCGTCGAACTGGTGTCAATCACGTTGCCGTCCGGCCCGTCGATGCGGATCGCAACGACATCGCCAGCACGTCCGCCAAAAGCGTAGCCAAAAAGCACCATCGCGGCCGAGCGCCGTGTCAGCGGAACCGCAGCAGTGCCCTGTTTGACGGCGGCATAGGCCGGCACCTGGTCGGCAAATCCTGTATCCAGCATGGCACCCGCGATATAGTCCGGCGTGACCTCCCAAAGTGTCTGATCGGCCACGCCGCATGTTTCGGCGTTTTCCGGGTCGAAGGGATCGACCACAGCCCCGTTGTGGCGCACGGCCACATGCACATGGGGAAATTCCGTCAGCCCCGACAGGCCGATCTGACCAAGAGGTGTGCCGCGGACAATCTGTTGCCCGGGGCGCACCGTGACGCTGCCCTGAGCGAGGTGGCAATATTGGGTTTCCCACCCGCCGGAATGGCGCAGGACAACGCCATTGCCGCATTCACGCCCGGCCACCCGGGCGCGCGTCGCTTCGGTGACAAGCTCGTCTGGCATCGCGTTGCGCACCCCGGCCACAACGCCGTCCGCCATAGCCAGAACGTCCCAGCCAGCACGCATCTGGGCCTGCGTCGCCACGGCGAAATCGGTGCCCTTGTGCCCGTCATAGCTGAGCCGGCCGCAGGCAAAATCGGCATGCCCTGCGCCCGCATCGTCATCGACGTAGTTTTGAATGAAACACTCGCGGCCCAGCGCGCAATCCACGGGCAGGGACAGGACGGGCGCTTCGGCCCAAACGGCAAACGGGGCCGTCGCCAGCCCCGCTGCACATGCGATTGCGCGAAAGGTCACTCGGCCGTCAGCAGAGGCGGCTTGGACCCCGAAATGCGCGGATTGCCGACGCCTTCGGTCTTGAGCACCAGTTCGCCATCCTTGACCGAGACCTTGACGACCCCGCCCTTAGCCAGCTTGCCAAACAGCAGCTCTTCGGCGAGCGGTTTCTTGATGTGTTCCTGGATCACGCGGCCCAGCGGACGTGCGCCCATCTTCTCGTCATAGCCCTTGTCACCCAGCCATTCGGCGGCGGCCTTGGTCAGCTCGATGGTCACGTTGCGGTCCATCAGCTGCGCCTCCAGTTGCAGCACAAATTTCTCGACCACGCGCAGGATGACCGACTTGGGCAGCGGCGCGAACGAAATGGTGGCATCCAGACGGTTGCGGAACTCGGGCGTGAACAGCTTTTCGATGGCGGCGGTGTCCTCACCTTCGCGGCGGTCGCGGCCAAAGCCGACGGCGGCCTTGGCCATATCCGCGGCGCCCGCGTTCGATGTCATGATCAGGATCACGTTGCGGAAGTTCACCGTGCGCCCGTTGTGATCGGTCAGCTCGCCATGATCCATGACCTGCAGCAGGATGTTGTAGACATCCGGATGCGCCTTTTCGATCTCGTCCAGCAGCAGCACGCAATGCGGGTGCTGGTCGACGCCATCGGTCAAAAGCCCGCCCTGGTCAAAGCCAACATAGCCCGGAGGCGCGCCAATCAGGCGCGAAACCGCGTGTTTCTCCATGTATTCGGACATGTCAAAGCGCAGCATTTCCACGCCCAAAGTGTCGGCCAATTGCTTGGCGACCTCGGTCTTGCCCACGCCGGTGGGGCCCGCGAACAGGTAGTTGCCGATAGGCTTTTCCGGCTCGCGCAGGCCCGCGCGGGCCAGCTTGATCGCCGACGACAGAGCCTCGATGGCCTTGTCCTGGCCGAACACCACACGCTTGAGGTTACGCTCCAGATCGCGCAGCGCCTCGGCATCGTCTTTCGAGACGTTCTTGGGCGGGATGCGCGCGATCTTGGCCACAACCGCCTCGATCTCCTTGACGCCGATGGTCTTGCGGCGCTTGCTCTCGGCGACCAGATGCTGGGCTGCGCCCGCTTCGTCGATCACGTCGATCGCCTTGTCGGGCAGCTTGCGGTCGTTGATGTACCGCGCGGCCAGCTCGACCGCCGTGCGGATCGCGTCCGAGGTATAGCGGATGTCGTGATGCTCTTCGAAATAGGGCTTGAGACCCTTGAGGATCTTGACGCTGTCCTCGACCGTCGGTTCGGCCACGTCGATCTTCTGGAACCGGCGGCTCAGCGCGCGGTCCTTTTCAAAATGCTGGCGGAATTCCTTGTAGGTGGTTGATCCCATGGTCCGCAGCTTGCCGCCCTGCAACGCAGGTTTCAGCAGGTTGGACGCATCCATCGCGCCGCCCGAGGTGGCGCCTGCGCCGATCACGGTGTGAATCTCGTCGATGAACAGCACCGCATCGGGGTGGTCTTCCAGCTCGGTCACCACGGCCTTGAGGCGTTCTTCGAAATCGCCGCGATACCGTGTGCCGGCCAGAAGGGCGCCCATATCCAGCGAATAGATGGTGGTTTTCGACAGCACCTCGGGCGTGTCTCCGGCCACGATCTGGCGCGCAAGACCTTCGGCAATAGCCGTTTTGCCCACGCCCGGATCACCCACCAGCAGAGGGTTGTTCTTGCGGCGGCGGCACAGCACCTGGATGCAGCGCTCAACCTCGCTGCTGCGGCCGATCAACGGGTCGACGTCGCCCTTGCGAGCCTTGTCGTTCAGGTCGACACAGTACTTGGCCAGCGCGCTTTCCTTGGCTTCCGCCTCGTCGCCGCCGGGCATGTCGCTTTCGGGCGCGTCCGCGCCGCTGACCGGGCGCGCTTCGCCATAGGCGGGGTCCTTGGCGACACCGTGGGCGATAAAGTTCACCGCGTCATAGCGCGTCATGTCCTGTTCCTGCAGGAAGTAGGCGGCGTTGCTTTCGCGTTCGGCAAAGATGGCGACCAGCACGTTGGCGCCTGTCACCTCTGTCCGGCCCGAGGATTGCACATGGATCGCGGCGCGCTGGATCACGCGCTGGAACGCGGCCGTCGGCACCGCTTCGGAGCCTTCGGTCTCGGTCACCAGGTTGCTGAGATCGTCGTCGATGAATTCCACCAGCGTGCCGCGCAATTCGTCGACATCCACGCTGCACGCCTTCATGACGCGCACCGCATCGGGTTCATCCACCAGCGCAAGCAGCAGGTGTTCAAGCGTTGCGAACTCGTGCGCCCGCGAATTGGCCAGCGCAAGGGCAGAGTGAATGGCTTGCTCGAGTGTCGTCGAAAATGAAGGCACGTGTGTGCTCCTTCTGACTGCGTGGTTGCCTGGCTGACGCCTGCCTCACGCGGGGTGACGCGGTGGCCTCAGCATTGCCTCTTAGGGTTAAAGTTTGGTCTATCTGCGCCGCTCTTCAAGTTCTTTCTGCGCGATTGATGTCACATTATGTGGCAATCGCCGTGATCGGCACGGGAAATGGTCAGGTTTTGCGGGCCTCGCGGCGCGATCAGGGCATGACGTCGCGGGCCGGACGGGATAGATGTGAACGCAGCTCCGCGATTGCAAGGAACCCCATGCATCTCGACGTTCAGGATCTGCGCGACTTTTACTACCGCCACGCTCTGGGGCGTGCGGCGCAGTCGGTGATCCGCGCGCGGATGGCACGGCTCTGGCCCGAGGCCAAGGGCCAGTCGGTCGCCGGTTACGGCTTTGCCGCGCCTCTGCTGCGCCCGTATCTGAAGGATGCGCGCCGGGTGATTGCGCTGATGCCGGGCCCGCAGGGCGTGATGCCCTGGCCGCCCGATGCCGACAATGTCAGCGTCCTGTGCGAAGAGACCGCCTGGCCGATCGAGACAGGCCACATCGACCGGCTTGTGCTGATGCACGGGCTCGAGACGTCCGAACAGCCCTCAGCCGTGCTCGAGGAATGCCTGCGGGTGCTGGGTCCGGGGGGCAAGGTTCTGTTCATCGTGCCCAACCGTGCAGGCCTGTGGGCGCGGCGGGACCGCACGCCCTTTGGCTATGGCCGGCCCTATTCGCTCAGTCAGCTGGAAACGCAGCTGCGCACCCATGGCTTTCTGCCCGAGCGGCACGACACGATGCTGTATTTCCCGCCCTCGACCCGCCGCTTCTGGATGAAGGCCGCCCCGGTGATCGAACGCGCAGGCCGCCGGGTGCCCCAGATCACGCCTTCGGGCGTTCTGATGGTCGAGGCGACCAAGCGTGTTCAGGCCATGACCGGCACAGGCGAGAAGGCGCGGGTTCGCAAGCCTCTTGAAGTTCTGGCACCCGCGCCGGCGGGCAAGGCGGCGCCCGTCTGAGGCGGCAGATCAGCCGAGGATTGACAGGACCTGCCGGGTGAACGGGACCTGCTCGAGCACCGGTGCCCGGTCAGGCGACAAGAACGTCTATATCATCCGCGTCCAAATCCGTGACACCCTCAACGACGATCAGCTGCTGCACCGTGTTCGCGCCAAGCGTCAGGTCGTAGCGCACCGTCGTGTCAGAGCCATCCGAGGTGAACGTCAGGTTCGACAGGGTCGAACCATCCACGATTTCAATTCGGATCGTGTCTTCGTTGCGGTCATAGTCGGTGATCTGCGCGACGTTGAGGCGGTCGAAAAAGTCGTCGCCCTGGTCGGGGTCGCTGGCACGCGTCTGGATCAGGAACGTGTCGGAACCACTGCCTCCGGTCAGCGGGCCTGAACGGTAACTGCCGAAGAAATCATCTGACGTGACGCTCGACACGATCAAATCATCGCCCGCGCCTCCGTCCGCGTCCGCCGACAAGCTGGAGACGATCGTATCATTTCCGTCTCCGCCTTCGGCTCTTGCCGCATAGAACGTGACCGAGATGACGTCGTCACCGTCGCCTCCTCGGGCCGTCAGACCACCTACGAAGGCTTCGCCGTCGATCGTATCATCGCCATCTCCGCCATCAAGAAGCGTCACAGCGCCATCCTGAGAGACGTACCCCGTCAGCACGTCGTTGCCGGCTCCGCCATACAGCCTGATGTTCGAATTGTAGCCATAGTACCCGTCGACCGCCGAGAGTGTGTCGTTGCCGTCCTCGCCAGAGAAATACCCGCCATAGGCGCTGTCGATAACGTCATCGCCCGCTCCGGCCCGTATCGTCACATCGTCTGGTGGCCCCCGCACATAATCAGGCTCGTCGGGCAAATCGCGGTCAAAATGTGCATCAAGGGTGTCGTTCCCGTCCGTGCCGATGATCTCCTGGCCCGGCACGATGGCGTTGATCACCAGCCGCGCGCCGGGGAACACGTCACTGCCAGCCCCCAGGTCGGACGTCTCGGCCACCGTGTCGACGATCACGCCGTCACCATCCGTTGCTCCGCTGGCTTCCAGAACCACCAGCCCGTCGATGTCGCCCGTCACAACGGGGGCAGGCAGCCTTGTGTCGATAAACACCGGGCTGCCGGTGTCATCTTCGTCCGTGCCTTCGGGGAACAGCTGCGTCTGGCCCAGATCGAACGTCGCGAGCTCTTGGGCGCCAGCTTCGGCCAAAATGGTTGGCAGGAAATCCAGGTCTTCGAAATTGTCTTCGATCACGCCTTCCAGATCGACGCCTTCGGGCACCAGATAAAAGGTCAGGTCGTAATCTACGGTCTGGCTGTCATTGGCGGAGGCGAAATCATCAATCTCGGTGCGGATCGCGTAAACCGTGCCGGTCTCGTCTTCACCGATGTCCAGCGCGAAGGTGCCGTCTTCCTGCTGGGTAATCGTCGCGCCGATGTCGCGCGCGTCGTCCTCGGCATCGTTGGGCGGGAACAGCTGATCCAGCTCCATATCCAGCAGATCGGGGTTCGCGCCGGTGTCGTCATCATCGTCGCTGCCGCCCGACTCGAACCCTCCCAGCGCCCAGGCGCCCAGCAGGAGCGGGATGAGAGTAAGTGCCAAAAGACCGAACATGAGCGTTTTTCCTCGGGAAACTGCAAAAACATACAACCTGAGGGTAATGCGACTTGCCGTATTCGGGCAAGAGTCGTGCCCGGAAACATGCGTTTCCAAATACTTGACAATCTGGCAGATTCGGCCGCCGCGCAGCCCCCGGTGATCGCGCTGATATCAGGCACATCGTCGCAGCCGGGCGAAGTGTCTGATTATCCTGCAAGCAGGGGTCAAAAAGGGGTCCACACAAGGATTGCCCATCGCCACACCCTCTGTTAGAGACGCGCTGATTTTGGGGGTCAGTGGACAGACAGCCCCCGACAGAACGCCCCCAGCCCCTGCCAACCACCGGCGCGGGACGGGCCAGCAAGCAAAGGGGTGGACGTGTCCGAACCAGCTTCGATCTCCTCCGGCATTGCCGAACGCTACGCGACCGCGGTGTTCGAGATTGCCCTCGAGAACAAGAATATCTCCGGCCTCGAATCCAGCGTGGCCGCAATGGGCGCCGCCCTCGACGACAGCTCTGACCTGCGCGAGATGATCGCGTCGCCCGTCCTCAGCCGCGATGCGCAAGGCGCTGCCATCACCGCCCTGGCCAAGAAAATGAAGCTGGCTCCGGTGATGCAGAAGGTTCTGGGCCTGATGGCCGAAAAGCGCCGGCTGTTCGTTCTGCCTCAGCTGGTCGCCCAGCTGACGCGCATGATCGCGGACCACAAGGGCGAAGTGACCGCCGAAGTGACCTCGGCCCAGCCGCTGACCGCCGCGCAGACCAAGAAACTGGCAGCCACGCTCAAGGCGCGTGTGGGCCAGGACGTGAACATCAAGGCGACCGTCGATGAAAGCCTCATCGGCGGTCTTGTCGTAAAGGTCGGGTCGAAGATGATCGACACGTCGGTGCGCGCCAAACTCAACGCTCTCCAGAATGCTATGAAAGAGGTCGGATAAATGGGTATCCAAGCAGCAGAGATTTCTGCGATCCTGAAGGACCAGATCCAGAACTTTGGTCAAAAGGCCGAAGTGGCCGAAGTGGGCCGCGTTCTGTCGGTCGGTGACGGGATCGCCCGTGTGCACGGCCTCGACAATTGCCAGGCCGGCGAGATGGTCGAATTCCCCGGCGGCATCATGGGCATGGCGCTGAACCTCGAAGCCGACAACGTCGGTGTGGTGATCTTCGGCTCGGACCGGGACATCAAGGAAGGCGACACCGTCAAGCGCACCAACTCGATCGTGGACGTTCCCGTCGGCCCCGAACTGCTGGGCCGCGTTGTGGATGGCCTCGGCAACCCCCTGGACGGCAAAGGTCCGATCAACGCCAAAGAGCGGTCGGTCGCAGACGTCAAGGCGCCCGGCATCATCCCGCGTAAATCGGTGCACGAACCGATGGCGACCGGCCTCAAGTCGATCGACGCGATGATCCCGATCGGCCGTGGCCAGCGCGAGCTGATCATTGGCGACCGCCAGACCGGCAAGACCGCCGTGGCGCTCGACACGATCCTGAACCAGAAATCGTACAACGACGCCGCCACCGAAGAATACGACAAGCTGTACTGCGTCTATGTCGCGATCGGCCAAAAGCGTTCGACCGTGGCTCAGCTTGTGAAAAAGCTCGAAGAGACCGGCGCGATGGAATATTCCATCGTCGTGGCCGCCACCGCGTCCGACCCGGCTCCCATGCAGTTCCTGGCTCCGTACTCGGCCACCGCGATGGCCGAATATTTCCGTGACAACGGCAAACACGGGCTGATCATCTACGATGACCTGTCCAAGCAGGCTGTGTCGTACCGCCAGATGTCGCTGCTGCTGCGCCGCCCGCCGGGGCGTGAAGCTTACCCGGGCGACGTGTTCTACCTCCACTCGCGCCTGCTCGAGCGTTCCGCCAAGCTGGGCGATGCGTCGGGCAACGGTTCGCTGACGGCTCTGCCGGTCATCGAAACCCAAGGCGGCGACGTGTCGGCCTTTATCCCGACCAACGTGATCTCGATCACCGACGGCCAGATCTTCCTGGAAACCGAGCTGTTCTACCAGGGCATCCGCCCCGCCGTGAACACCGGTCTGTCGGTGTCTCGTGTGGGCTCCTCGGCCCAGACCAACTCGATGAAGTCGGTTGCCGGTACGGTGAAGCTCGAACTGGCCCAGTACCGTGAAATGGCGGCCTTTGCCCAGTTTGGCTCGGACCTTGACGCCTCGACCCAGCAGCTGCTGAACCGTGGTGCGCGTCTGACCGAGCTGATGAAACAGCCGCAATATTCGCCGCTGACCAACGCCGAGATCGTCTGCGTGATCTTTGCGGGTACGCAAGGCTACCTCGACAAGCTGCCCGTCGGCGACGTCGGCCGGTTCGAACAGGGCCTGATCACGCACCTGCGTGGCAAGCATTCGGACCTTCTGGACTGGATCACCAACGAAGATCCCAAGATCAAAGGTGACGCCGCGGACAAGATCAAGGCAGTGCTCGACGAATACGCCGCTGATTTCGCGTAAGGGGGCCTGAGCATGCCAAGTCTCAAGGACCTCAAAAACAGGATCGAGTCGGTCAAATCGACCCGCAAGATCACCAAGGCGATGCAGATGGTCGCCGCTGCCAAATTGCGCCGTGCGCAAGAGGCAGCGGAGAGCGCGCGCCCCTATGCCGAACGGTTCAACGCCGTGATGGCGGGGCTCGCTGCGTCCGTCGGCGGGTCGGACAGCGCGCCCAAGCTGCTGTCGGGCACCGGCAAGGACGACGTGCACCTGCTGGTCGTCATGACGGCCGAGCGTGGCCTGTGCGGCGGGTTCAACTCGAACATCGCCAAGCTGGCGCGCACCAAGGCCAACGAACTTGTCGCTGCCGGCAAGACGGTCAAGATCCTGACCGTTGGCAAAAAGGGCCGCGACCAGCTCAAGCGTGACCTGGGCGATCACCTGATCGGTCATGTGGACCTGACCGAGGTCAAGCGGATCGGCTATGCCGATGCGCAGGGCATCGCGCAGGATGTGCTGACCCGTTTTGATGCGGGCGACTTCGACGTGGCGACGATCTTCTATTCGAAATTCGTCAACGTCGTCAGCCAGATCCCGACCGCTCAGCAAATCATCCCCGCGTCGTTCGAAGCGACCGAAGGCGATGATGATGGCGCGGCCACGCTGTATGATTACGAACCCGGTGAAGAGGAAATCCTCGCCGATCTGCTGCCGCGCGCTGTCGCGACACAGATCTTTGCCGGGCTGCTCGAAAATGGCGCCTCGGAACAGGGTGCGCGGATGTCCGCAATGGACAATGCGACCCGCAACGCCGGCGACATGATCGACCGGCTGACGATCGAGTTCAACCGCTCGCGTCAGGCCGTGATCACCAACGAGCTTATTGAAATTATCTCGGGCGCAGAAGCGCTCTAAGAACGAACCGGAGAGACGACACATGGCAAATGCAGTCGGCAAAATCACCCAGGTCATCGGCGCTGTCGTTGACGTGCAGTTCGAGGATCACCTGCCCGAGATCCTCAATGCGCTGGAAACGGACAACAACGGCAACCGCCTGGTGCTCGAGGTGGCTCAGCACCTCGGCGAGAACACCGTGCGGACCATCGCGATGGACAGCACCGAGGGCCTCGTGCGCGGTCAGAAAGTGACCGACCAGGGCGGCCCGATCATGATCCCCGTGGGCAACGCGACCCTCGGCCGGATCCTCAACGTCGTGGGCGAGCCCGTGGACGAAGGCGGCCCCGTCGAAAGCGACGAACGTCGCGCCATCCACCAGGAGGCCCCCAAGTTCGACGAACAGGCAACCGAATCCGAGATCCTCGTGACCGGCATCAAGGTCGTCGACCTTCTGGCGCCTTACTCGAAGGGCGGTAAGATCGGCCTGTTCGGCGGCGCCGGCGTGGGCAAGACCGTTCTGATCATGGAACTGATCAACAACATCGCCAAGGTGCACTCGGGTTACTCGGTGTTTGCGGGCGTGGGCGAACGCACCCGCGAAGGCAACGACCTGTACCACGAGATGATCGAATCCAACGTGATCAAGCCTGACAACCTGTCGGAATCGCAGGTGGCCCTGGTCTACGGTCAGATGAACGAACCTCCGGGGGCGCGTGCACGTGTGGCTCTGACCGGCCTGACCCTGGCCGAACAGTTCCGCGACCAGTCCGGCACCGACGTTCTGTTCTTTGTGGACAACATCTTCCGCTTCACGCAGGCGGGGTCCGAAGTGTCGGCCCTCCTGGGCCGGATCCCTTCGGCTGTGGGCTACCAGCCGACGCTGGCCACCGACATGGGCGCAATGCAGGAACGCATCACCTCGACCAAAGCCGGCTCGATCACGTCCATCCAGGCCGTGTACGTGCCTGCGGACGACCTCACCGACCCCGCACCGGCCACGACCTTTGCCCACCTCGACGCCACGACCGTTCTGTCGCGCGCCATCTCCGAGCTGGGCATCTATCCGGCGGTGGACCCGCTCGACTCGACCTCTCGGATCCTCGACCCGCAGATCGTCGGCGAAGAGCATTACCAGGTTGCGCGTGACGTGCAGGGGATGCTGCAGCGCTACAAGTCGCTGCAAGACATCATTGCCATCCTCGGCATGGATGAACTGTCGGAAGACGACAAGCTGACCGTGGCCCGTGCCCGCAAGATCCAGCGCTTCCTGTCGCAGCCGTTCGACGTGGCGAAGGTCTTCACCGGCTCGGACGGGGTGCAGGTTCCGCTCGAGGTGACCATCGACTCGTTCAAGCGCGTCGTGGCCGGCGAATTCGATCACCTGCCCGAGGCGGCCTTCTACATGGTTGGCGGCATCGACGAAGTGATCGCCAAGGCCGAAAAGCTGGCCGCCGAAGCCGCGTAAGCATCACACGGGTAGGGTGGGCACATCAGCCCACCCCTTTCCCGCAAGGAGACGATGATGGCAGATACCATGCAATTCGACCTCGTGAGCCCCGAGCGCAGCCTCGCATCGTTCCAGGTGACCGAAGTGCAGATCCCGGGCGCCGATGGTGATTTCACCGCCATGGCCGACCACGCTCCGGTCATCTCGACCCTGCGCCCCGGCATCCTTACCGTGAATGGCCCGGACGGCACCAAGCGCTATGCGGTCACCGGCGGCTTTGCCGAAGTCGGCACTGCCGGCACCTCGGTCCTCGCTGAACAGGCGATCCCCGCCGAGGACGTGACCGCGGATGACCTGAATGCTCTGATCTCTGCTGCCGAGGCTGCCGTGCAGACTGCATCTGGTGACAGCATTGATGCTGCGGCCAAGACGCTTGCTGACATGCAGGCTCTCAAGGTCGACCTCGGCGTCTGATGACGTTCGGCCCCTGGTCGGGCAGCGTCACCGGAACACCACGCTCAGGCGGGCCCCTCGGGGCCCGTTTCTTGTTTTGGCATCTGCTCCGCGCTACACCGGCGCCAGAGAGCAAAGGATACGACCGACAATGAAGACGTTCTCGGGCCGCACAATCGCGGTTGACCAGGGCCGGGTGGACCTGTTTTCCGATTTCGAAAATGGCGGGGCTATGTGGACCGGCTCGGGCGATCGGGAACGCCGCCGGACGATCGTTTTTGCCCAGCCCTTTGCCGAAGTGCCCACCGTCCACGTCAGCCTTTCGCTGTGGGACATGGACAGCAGCGCCAATTCCCGTGCCGAAGTGCGCGCCGACAAGATCGGCACAGACCGGTTTGATGTCGTATTTTCCACATGGGGCGACAGCCGTGTGGCCCGTGTGCATGTGTCATGGCTGGCAATCGGCGCGATCAAGACGGACGACGATTGGGATGTCCTCTAGCCACGCGCTCCACGAACTTTCGCGCGAAAGTTCGTGCGGGGATCAGCCCGAGTACATGCCTTCGTAGATCGGTGTCAGCGTATCCGTTTCAAACAGCGACGACACCGATTGCCCCGACCAGATGTTCAGGATCGCCTGCGCGAACATCGGCGCGGTGGGCACGATGCGGATATTGGGCGTGGCCCTCACCTCTTTGGTGGCCGCGATGCTGTCGGTGATCACAAGGCTCTTCATCACCGAATTGGTGATCCGCTCGCAGGCCGGGCCCGACAGCACGCCGTGCGTGATGTAGGAATGCACCTCCTTGGCGCCATTCTCCAGCAGCACTTCGGCCGCCTTGCACAGGGTGCCGGCGGTGTCGCAAATGTCGTCCACGATGATGCAGACCTTGTCCGTCACATCCCCGATCACCGTCATCTCGGCCACTTCGCCTGCCTTTTCGCGGCGCTTGTCCACGATCGACAGGGGCGCCTCGATCCGCTTGGCCAGCTCGCGCGCCCGCGCCACGCCGCCCACGTCGGGCGACACGACCATCAGCTCGTCCATACGCCCCTTGAACTGGTGCGCCACATCCAGCGCAAAGACCGGCGAGGCGTAGAGGTTGTCGACCGGGAT
>JAHDCH010000362.1 GCA_020629995.1 Pseudaestuariivita sp.
TCTGTTCATAAGGCAAATGCCGGTTTGCGACCAGCCAAAGCTGCCCGCCGGGCTTCAGGCTGCGCGCCGCCGTCTGCACAAAGGCCTGGCCCAGCTCGGGCGTGGCGGCGCGGCCGGTGTGAAACGGCGGGTTCATCACCACGGCATCCAGCAGGGCCGGGGTCTGCCAGCGCGTCGCGTCATCCCAGTGAAAGATCGCGCGCGGATCCAAGACGTTTTGGCGCGCGCAGGTCAGCGCGGCATGGCTCGACTCGACCAGGTGCAGGTCCTCGATGTCGTCGTGGCCGGTCAGCTGCGCCGACAGATACCCCCAACCGGCGCCCAGATCGGCGACCCGTGCGCCCAACCGCTTTGGCAGCGCATCCGCCAACAGGCGCGAGCCCGGATCGATCCCGTCGGCCGAAAAGACGCCGTGCGCCACCGCAAAGCCATGCGCCGGTGCGGGCGGATCGGGCCGCAGCGCGGCCAGTGCGGGGCAGGGGAGCAGCCAGGCGGTCTTGCCGTGCGCCTTTGCATAGGTGCCGCTCAGCGGCGCCAGCCGTTTGACAGCCTTCAGGACAGACTCAATGCCATCGGTCTTTTGCCCGTCAATCACGATCAGACCCGAAGTTATCCGGGCCGCCTCGGCGATCCATTCGAGCCCCTGCGCCTTGGCGCGCGGCAGGCAGATGATGGTGATGTCCGCTGCGTCGGGCAGATCCACACGCGCCTCTGCGCCCTGCGCGGCCCAGTGCCGGTGATCCACGACATTGTCCTGCACGGCCACGGTCCGCTCCAGCGGCAGGGCGCTCAGATCATGGTCGCGCGTTGCGCCGATCACCGCGATCCGGCCGCCCAGCGGCACGTCGCCGCCCGTCAGGACGGCATTCAGGCGCGGAAAGGCGGCCATCTGGGCGGCCTATTCCTTTTCCATGGTGCATTGCAGCGGATGCTGGTGCTTGCGCGCGAAATCCATCACTTGCGCGACCTTGGTCTCGGCAATCTCGTGACTGAACACGCCCACGACGGCGACGCCCTTTTTGTGCACGGTCAGCATGATCTCGAACGCCTGCGCGTGGTTGAGACCAAAGAACCGTTCAAGCACGTGAACGACAAACTCCATCGGGGTGTAGTCGTCATTCAGCAGCAGCACCTTGTACAGCGGCGGGCGCTTGGTCTTGGCTTTGGTCTCGGTGATGACCGTTGTGTCGGTCCCGTCCGGATCATCGGCCATCATATGCGTGTGGGTCAGGAGCATCTACAGGGCGGCTTTGCTTCTCGCGCGTGTCTGACCGCTCTATATAACGCGCAAGGCCCCGCCGAAAAGGGGGGGGCGTGCGAGGGAGTTTGCGCCATGGCCAAAAACATCACGACGGTCGGCTTTGATGCGGATGACACGCTTTGGCACAACGAAAAGTTCTTTACCCTCACGCAGGCCCGGTTTGCCGAGGTGCTGGGCGATTATTCCGATGCGGGCGATCTTGATGCCCGGCTTGAGGCAGCCGAAAGGCGCAACCTTGGGCGCTATGGATTCGGCATCAAGGGCTTTGTCCTGTCGATGATCGAAACCGCTCTGGACGTGACAGACGACAAGGTGCCGGCGTCGGTGATCCGGGCGCTGATCGATGCAGGCCAGGACATGCTGGCCCACCCGATCGAGCTGTTGCCCCATGCGGCAGAGGCCATAGATGCGCTGAAATCCACGCATCGCATAGTCCTGATCACAAAAGGCGACCTGCTGGACCAGGAGCGCAAGATCGCCCAATCGGGCCTCGGCGAGGTGTTCGACGCGGTCGAGATCGTGTCCGACAAGACGCCGGCGCATTACACGCGCATTTTTGCCGCCCATGGCGATGGCGCGGCGCGCGGCCTGATGGTGGGCAATTCGATGAAATCGGACGTTTTGCCGATGATTGCGGCAGGGGGATGGGGCGTGTTTGTCCCGCAAGAGCTGGCCTGGGGCTTTGAACATGCCGAGCCGCCCCGCGACACGACGCGCTTTGCCGAATTGGCCGATCTGTCGGGGCTGGCTGAATTGGTACAAAAGTTGGGCTAGTCTGCCTTATTCCTGACACATTGGCCGAAATTGCGGTGGGCCGGTGTCCATTCCCCAACATTTTGCGCCCGCTTTCTCAATTCTTTCCGATAAGTTGTTTAAATTGAAGGCTTTATTTGCCGGTAAAATCGTGATAGCGTAGGTCCAATAATTCATAAAGCTCACCGAAAAATCGGGGGCATGAGGCAGATAAGGCAGGACAACGTGACGACGCGGCAACGTGTGTCGGCCCGCATGGGGCTGTTGATCTTCAGTGTATTTTGGTTTTTCGTGGTGCTTCCCATCTCGGTGATGGCAGCGCCTTATGCAGCTATGGTGATGGACGCGCGCACCGGCAAGGTGCTGCATGCGCGCAATGCCGACACCCGGCTTCACCCGGCATCGCTGACCAAGATGATGACGCTTTATATCGCGTTTCAGGCGGTCGAAAATGGCGAGCTGACCATGGACACGCTGATCCGCGTGTCGAAAAAGGCGGCGAGCGAGCCGCCTTCCAAACTGGGTCTGAAAGCGGGGCAGAAGATCAAGCTGCGGTACCTGGTGCGCGCGGCGGCGGTCAAATCCGCCAACGACGCCGCCACGGCGATTGCCGAGGGGATCTCGGGCTCGGAGGCGGCCTTTGCCCGCCGGATGAACCG
>JAHDCH010000363.1 GCA_020629995.1 Pseudaestuariivita sp.
TCTCGGCGGCGCCCGCATAGTCGCCCGCGTTGAACCGGGTCAGGTCAAAGGGGTCCACCGGGCGGCCCGACCACAGGCGCAGGGTGTTTGTCCACGCGCCCTGCCAGCCCACTACGGGCAGATCCGACGGCACGGCGACAACCGGAGCCTCATCCCCGCCAAAGGTGATCAGCTGATTCAGGTCGCGGCGGGCCAGCGGCCAGGGCGATCCTTCGGCCAGCCAGGTTTCCGGCGCCTCCAGCTGGCGACCATCGGTGTCGAACCCCTGCCGGAACAGGCCGTGTTCGTACAGGATGCCATAGCCAAAGGCCGGGCACCCGATACTGGACAGCGATTCAAGGAAACAGGCCGCCAGCCGGCCCAGCCCGCCATTGCCCAGCGCCGCGTCCGGCTCTTGCCGCAGGACGGCGTCGTACTCTTGCCCGTGCCGTTCGATGAGGCTGCGCGCTGCGTCGTGCAGGCCAAGGTTGGTCAGCGCGTCCTCCAGAACGCGGCCGATCAGGAATTCCATCGACAGATAGTTCACTTCCTTGGCGCTGGCTGCGCGGGCCTGTCCGGCGCGGTGGCTGTCGCCCATCCGGTCGCGCACCGCCAGCGCCAGAGCCTGCCACCACGCACCGGCATCCGCGTCAGACGCGCTGCGGCCCAGCGACCGTTCAAGATGGTTGAGAACGTGCCCGTCCAGGTCAAAACCGTCGGTGATAAGATCGCGTGCCATTGCCTAGTGCCCCCGCGCTGCGTTGCTGTGCCTCATCCCGTGGAATGACGGTTTGGGCGCGGGATATGCAAGCGCTAACATTTGTGCTGATTCAGAGGCTTGGTGCGGATGTTCCATCAAATCCTTCCTGCCTCCACGATTCGGGTGCGCCGCGCGCGAAATGCGCGCCCGCCCGGTGCTTGGCAGGTATGATCCACAGGTCCCCACATTTGGTTAACACCGGTGCGATCACAAGGTTCCCGCAGCCTTGGATTTTTCTAAATCTGGCCGGATTGGTTCAGGGCGCGATCCAGGTGCCGTGCCATCCTTCGGCATCGTTCGAAAACAAGGCGCGGCGGTGCAGGTTTGGGCCAAGGTGCAAAACGTCCATCCGCGAACAGGACAGCGTCAGGATCATGTACCGCCCCAGTTCGGCTCCGGGTTCAAAGGCTTCGGCATGTGGCATCGGCGTGCCCGGTGTCGGCGTGCCGCCATAGACCTCTCGCGCGTGGTCCGGCATGCGGTCCCAGTCGTCGGCGCTGCCGTGGGTCAGGGCGGCGCGTGCCGTCAGCCGCAGCTGCAGCGCATGGCGCGGCACCCAGATGTGCAGGCTGCACCTTGGGTCCGCGCTCAGCTCCTGCACCTTGGCGGTGGCGGCGTCGGTCTGCAGGCGCACCGATGCGCCGTCCCAGCCGCGCAGCACCAGTACCCGCTGTTCCGGGCCATGTGGGCCAAGGGTGGCCAGCACCGGATGGCGTGCTGGATGCCTGCGGTCGCGCACGCCGCGGGTCAGGGCGCTGTCGGCCCAGTCCCACATCTGATCAAGGGTTGTCGGTTCGCTCTTCATACCCTGTCATCTCCAGATAGCCGCGCCCGCTGTGCGAGCCTTGCACAGCCACGGGGCCTTCCCAATAGGGCACGGATGTCGCCATCCAGCACGCGTCATTTTCCGCCGACACCGTCACGTCCACGCCCTGATCGGGATATTCCACGCGCCAGCGCACGGGGATGTCGCGCCCCTCTACCCGCGCCGTGTCCAAAGGCGTCAGGCGCACCGCGCCATCGGGCAAAGCCGTGGTCGTGCCATCCGGCGTGATCCACGTGCCCGAGGTGAAACTGCCTCCGTCCCGGTCCCGCAGGCCAAAGGCCATCATCCGCGTCCCGTCCCCGAAATGGAGCGAGAACCAGTCCCAGCCCACCTGATCCTGGGCCAAGGGCTGGGATGACCATTCGCGGTCAAGCCACCCCTCGCCTGTCACCTCGACCGGGCCATCAGCCGTCTCGATCACCCCGGCTGCGCGCAGGAAAGGTTGCGAATAGTAATAGCTGGCCTGCCCGGCTTCGGATTTCACCGAATAGCCTGCGTCGCCGTGAAAGATCAGCGGCCCCTCCGCCTCCAGCTTGAGGTCATAGCGAAAGGTGGCATTGCCCGCGCGCACCCGCATGGCGTCCATCTGATCGGGGCGGGCGGGGTCGCCGGTCATGCTCCATTCGTCGATCCACGCCTCCAGCGGCAGGCGGGCGCCCGCCTGACCCGTGCCGCCGCGCCCCAGCCGTTCGGCGCTATGGTGGCGGTCTGGCGTTGTCAGCGCGGCGTGGCCCATCCACAGCTGGTCGCCCCCGGGCGCCAGGGCCGAACGGAACAGCGTCCATTGCACGCCATAGGCCCGGCCATCGCTGCCGCGCAGGGTGACGGTCAGATACCACCATTCGATCCGGTAATCCGGGTGCGGGCCGTGATCTGCGGGAAAGACCAGCTGTGTCCCGCGTTCGGGCACGGCAAAGCCGTCGGCATCCGTGCCCAGCCCGGCAAAGCCCTGCGCCCGCGCGCGGTTGGCGAGGGCCGCGGCCAACAGCCCGCCTATGACCGCGCGCCTACGCATCACGGGAAAAGACCCTCAGCAAGCCAAACGCGCCACCACGCGCCAGCGACCACGCCGGCCAGGCCGCCGCGATCAGCG
>JAHDCH010000027.1:0-6410 GCA_020629995.1 Pseudaestuariivita sp.
TGAAAGACAAGGCAGGGCGGGCCGAGACGCTGGTGGTGCTGCGGGTGGCCGAGCCTTAGGGCTGTCAGAGCGTATCGGCGGGCCCTGGCGCGGCGACCCATCGTGGGTTCTGTGCACTTTATGGCGGCAGTGTCCGTGTGCCGATCCATTGGCGCGCCCAGCCTAACCAAATCGCCGGGCCGTGGGAGGGCCCGGCGATGCGCGGCGGCCCGGTGGGCCTTGATTCCGCGCGGGCGAATGTTCAGCTGCTGTGCGTGCGAAACGCCGCATAGAGCGCCGCTGACCGGGCCACGAACCCCTCTGCCTGCGCCTCGGATGCGCGGACGAAGTCCCACGCCGCGTCCGTGCTGCCCAGCCAGTCGGTGGCGCAGGCGATGTTGGCGGGGTCGGCCATCCATTGGGTGATCGTGCCCGGCTGAAGCTCGGGGTGGAATTGCAAGCCCCACGCCCGCGGGCCGACACGCATCGCCTGAGTAGCGCAGCCAGCGGAATGGCCGAGCAGGGTGGCGCCGGGTGGCGGAGACGTCACCTCGACCCCGTGCCAGTGCATCGCTGGGAACTGCCGTGGCAGGGCATCCAGCAGAGGGTCAGGCTCGGTCACCACCACATCGCTGACGGCGATCTCGGGCGTTTCCATCCGGGCGCAGCAGCCGCCCATTGCCTCGGCCAGCAGCTGATGCCCAAGGCAGATACCAAGATAGGGACGCTCTGCACGCACCCAGTCACGGATCGCCGCCTTTTCGGGGATCAGCCAGGGGTGCGCGGCCTCTTCCCACACATCCATGGGGCCGCCCATCACAAGCAGCGCGTCAAAGGCGTCAAGCGGGGGGATTGGCTCCCCGGCGAACAGGCGCACGAGTGTCACTTCATCGCCTGCCGCCACAGCATGCGCGCCAAAGGCCGCGGGCGGCTCTCCGGCGCTGTGCTGAAAGACGAGGAGCCTCATCTAGTTCTGCAGATAGACCTCGAGGCTGTCATCCAGCGCGTCTTTCCACGGCGTGTGGTGCTTGGGCGCCATCGTGCCTGTGATGACCGAGGCATAGCCATTGTCGCGGAAGGTCATGATGCCCTTCTTCTTGTGGCCCTTCCACGCCTTGAACGCCTGACAGGCGCCTTCGAGATCGAACGAGGGGTAGTCTGTCTCGGCGATCAGCTCCTTGACGTAATCGCCCTGATACCAGATCGCGTCGTAATCATCCTCGCCCGCGTCCTCGCGCGCTTCGCGGTCGGCGATGTCGGCGTCCATGGCGGCGCGATCAGGAAGGGCGATCTTGCCCATGATCACGTCCCGCGCCCACCACGCCTGCGCGTCGAACATGTTGAAGGTGAACCACTGGTCCTGCATCCCGATGTAGAAGAGCGCCGGGTTGGGCGCGAAGGCCACGCCCTTGTAGAGCATCGCGGTTGCCAGCCGGTTGGCCGTCACGAGGCGCAGGTCATTCTCCATGAAGGGGAAGTGGTGCTGGTAGCCGGTGCAGAGGATCACCGCGTCGACCTCTTTGGAGGTGCCGTCTTTGAAATGCGCGGTCTTGCCGTCCATGTGGGTCAGCAGCGGCACCTCTTGCCAGTTGTCCGGCCAGTCATAGCCCATGGCGGCGGTGCGGTGGCTGACGGTGATGGATTTGGCCCCGTATTTCCAGCATTGCGATCCGATGTCCTCGGCCGAATAGCTGGTGCCGATGATCAGGATGTCCTGATCCTTGAATTCGACCGCGTCGCGGAAATCATGCGCGTGCAGGACGCGGCCCGGGAATTTGTCGAACCCGTCGAAATGCGGGACGTTGGGCGTGCTGAAGTGGCCCGTGCAGCAGATGACGTGGTCAAATTCTTCGGTGCTGAGCGTGTCCGACGGCAGGTCGCGCACGGTGACGTGGAATTTGGACCCGTCGAACGAGACATGTTTGACCGCCGTTTCAAACTTGATCCAGTCGCGCACGCCGGCCTTTTTCACCCGGCCTTCGATATAGTCGAACAGGACGGCGCGAGGCGGGTAGCTGGCGATCTGTTTGCCGAAGTGTTCTTCGAACGAGTAATCGGCGAATTCGAGCCCTTCCTTGGGGCCGTTCGACCACAGGTAGCGGTACATCGAGCCATGGACCGGCTCGCCATATTGGTCGAGCCCGGTGCGCCAGGTGTAGTTCCACAGCCCGCCCCAGTTCGATTGCTTTTCATAGCAGACGATCTCGGGGATCTCTTCGCCGTTTGCCTTGGCGGATTGAAAGGCCCGAAGCTGGGCAAGGCCGGACGGTCCGGCCCCAAGAACGGCGACGCGTTTGGTCATTTTCTGGCTCCCTGTCTGTTTCCTTCATTCAGGGGCAATGCGCCGTGGCAGTCAATCTTTTTTCCTGGGGGTGAAGGGCGGGCGCAGGCTAAGCCGGCCCGGTGGCGCGGTATGCAGCACAGGCTGTCCGGGTCTGACATTGCCGTTCGGGATCATTTCGGTAAGTTCGGTACCGCATTGGTTGAGCAGGTACATGATGACACTGGAAACCGTTTGGGCCCACCGGGAAGAGGTTGTGTATCCCGGTCTGTTTGGCGATCAGTCCCGGGGCATCTTTCCCCTGTCGCAAGAGACGTTCCGGCCATTTCCCAACGCAAGGATTGATCCGCGGTGGCTGCATTACGGCGTTTTTGAATTTGCCCCGGCCCGCGACCGCCAAAGCTGTATTTATGTCACCTCTGGCCATTCGAACCCCTGGGATATTGGGCCAGAGGAGTATCAGCCCGAGGCTGCTTCGGGCGCGGGCGTGGAATTTGCGATCGAAACGAAAACCCAGGGTGATTGGGCGATCCTGTTTCTGCACCGTATGCTGGCGTTTGATCTGCTGCTGCGGGCGGGGCATTTCGGCGAAAGGCCCCCGCTGGGCCTGCATGACAGGATCCCGCTGGGCGGGCCGATAGATGGCAGGCCGGGCACAGTGCAGACAAACGTCATTCTGCACGCGCCGGAAAGCTGTCCCGGCCAGTTTCAGCTGCCGTCCGGCAAGGTCGACATTCTGCAATTCATCGGAGTGACGGACCAAGAGCGCGATCTGGCGCGGGACCAGGGATTCGCGGCGCTGCGCGCCGAGTTGAGCAAGCAAGGGAGATACCCCCTGACCGAGCCGCGTCGGGCCTAGGTTGCCTGCCGCGCGCTGGCAAAGCCCCTGCCGCCGCGCAACAAAAAAGGCCGCCCCGAGAGGCGGCCTTTGGATGCGGTGCAATCCCGATCAGATGTCGAGCGTGTTCTGCCGCTCCCATTCGGAGAAGTGCGACACGTAGGAGTTCCACTCCTGCATCTTCATCTTGAGATAGGCGGCAGAGAATTCATCGCCCATTGCCGACTTCAGGCCCTTGTCCTTGTCATACTCGCGCAGGGCGTCGAGCAGGTTGAGCGGCAGTTTCGGCGCGCCGCGGACCTTGTGGCCTTCGGCGTACATGTCGATGTCGTGGCGCTTGCCCGGATCGGCCTTGGTGCGGATGCCATCGAGGCCCGCCGCGATGATGACCGCCTGAAGCAGGTAGGGGTTTGCCGCGCCATCGGGCAGGCGCAGCTCGAACCGGCCGGGGCCGGGGACACGCACCATGTGCGTGCGGTTGTTGCCCGTCCAGGTCACGGTGTTGGGCGCCCAGGTCGCGCCCGACATGGTGCGGGGGGCGTTGATGCGCTTGTAGCTGTTGACGGTCGGGTTGGTGATCGCGGCCAGTGCGCTGGCGTGCTTCATGATCCCGCCGAGGAAGTGCTTGCCGCGCTCCGACAGGCCGACCTCGCCGGTCTGGCCTTCGCCCTCGCCTGCAAAGACGTTGGTTTTGGAGGCCGAGCCGGGCGCGTCCCAGACCGAGATATGCGCGTGGCAGCCGTTGCCTGTCAGGCCCTCGATGGGCTTGGGCATGAAGGTGGCGCGGAAGCCGTGCTTTTCGGCGACCGATTTGGTCATGAACTTGAAGAAGGAGTGCTTGTCGGCGGTGCGCAGCACATCGTCAAACTCCCAGTTCATCTCGAACTGGCCGTTCGCGTCTTCGTGGTCGTTCTGGTAGGGGCCCCAGCCGAGATCGAGCATGTAATCGCAGATCTCGCGCACCACGTCATAGCGGCGCATCACCGCCTGCTGGTCGTAGCAGGGCTTTTCGGCGGTGTCGTATTCGTCCGAGATTTCGCGCCCGTCGGGGGTGAGCAGGAAGTATTCCGCCTCGATCCCGGTTTTGACGTGCAGGCCTTCGGCGGCGGCCTCGTCGATCAGGCGGCGCAGGACGTTGCGGGGGGCCTGGGCGACGTCTTCACCCTCCATCACGCAATTGCCCGCGACCCAGGCGACCTCGGGCTTCCACGGCAGCTGGATCACCGAGGACGGGTCCGGCACGGCGAGCATGTCGGGATGCGCGGGCGTCATGTCGAGCCACGTGGCAAAGCCGGCGAAGCCTGCGCCCTCTTCCTGCATGTCGGCGATGGCCTGCGCGGGCACCAGCTTGGCCCGCTGGCCGCCGAAGAGGTCGGTGAACGAGATCATGAAGTATTTGACGCCGTTGTCCTTGGCGTATTTGGCCAGATCAATGGTCATTGTTGTCGTATCCCTGTTGGTCTTTATTGCTGTGGTCTGGAAGGCAAAAGGCGCGCCCCGTGGGACGCGCCATGTGCTTAGTAAGAGGTGCCGGGTTTGCCGGGGTACCAATCGGTGCCCGCGAGGGGGATGCGCGCCATGGCGGCGGCTTCCATCGTCAGGGCGCACAGGTCCTCGGGTTCGAGGTTGTGCAGGTGGCTTTTGCCGCAGGCGCGCGCGATGGTCTGCGCCTCGAGCGTCATCACCTTGAGGTAGTTGTTGAGCCGCCGTCCGCCCTCGATCGGGTCAAAGCGCTTCATCAGCTCGGGGTCCTGCGTGGTGATGCCCGCCGGGTCGCGCCCTTCGTGCCAGTCGTCATAGGCGCCCGCGGTGGTGCCGAGCTTTTGATACTCGTCCTCCCAGCGCGGGTCATTGTCGCCCAGGGCGATCAGCGCGGCGGTGCCGATGGCAACCGCATCCGCGCCCAGAGCCATGCATTTGGCCACATCCGCGCCCGTGCGCACACCGCCCGAGACGATCAGCTGTACCTCGCGGTGCATGCCCAGATCCTGAAGCGCGCGGACGGCCTCGCGGATGCACGCCAGAATGGGCTGGCCCACATGTTCGATGAACACGTCCTGCGTTGCGGCGGTGCCGCCCTGCATCCCGTCCAGAACAACCACATCCGCGCCCGCTTTCACGGCGAGGGTGGTGTCAAAGTAGGGGCGCGCGCCGCCGACCTTGATGTAGATCGGCACTTTCCACGAGGTGATCTCGCGCAGCTCGAGGATCTTGATCTCGAGGTCATCGGGGCCGGTCCAGTCCGGGTGGCGGCAGGCCGAACGCTGGTCGATGCCCTTGGGCAGGTTGCGCATCTCGGCCACGCGGTCAGAGATCTTCTGACCCAGAAGCATGCCGCCGCCGCCGGGCTTGGCGCCCTGGCCGACCACAACCTCGATCGCGTCGGCCTTGCGCAGGTCATCGGGGTTCATCCCGTAGCGCGAGGGCAGGTATTGATAGACCAGTTTGTTTGAATGGCCGCGCTCTTCGGGGGTCATGCCGCCGTCGCCGGTGGTGGTTGACGTGCCCGCAAGCGTCGCGCCCCGGCCCAGAGCCTCTTTGGCCGGGCCGGACAGAGCGCCAAAGGACATGCCCGCAATGGTGACGGGGATGTCCAGCTGGATCGGGTTCTGCGCATAGCGGGTGCCCAGCGTCACGCTGGTTTCGCATTTCTCGCGGTAGCCTTCGAGAGGGTAGCGCGAGATCGACGCGCCAAGGAACAGCAGATCGTCAAAATGCGGCACCTTGCGTTTGGCGCCGCCGCCGCGGATGTCATAGATCCCGGTGGCCGCGGCGCGGCGGATCTCGGCGTTGATCGATTGGCTGAACGTGGCCGACTGGATCGGCGTGGTCCGCGGAGGACCGTTGTCGGGGGTATCTTTCATGGGTCCGTCCTTAGTACGCGTTGTCGATGTTGAAGTTATAGAGCGTGCGGGCCGAGCCATAGCGTTTGAACTCGGACGCCTTGGCATCGCAGCCGCCGCGCGCCAGCAGGTCTTCGAGGATCGCGATATGTTCGGGGCGCATCTCTTTTTCGATGCAGTCGGCGCCCAGCGATTTGACCGAGCCGCGCACAAAGAGGCGCGCCTCGTAGATCGAATCGCCAAGGGCGTCGCCCGCGTCGCCGCAAACGACAAGGTTGCCCGATTGCGCCATGAACGCCGACATGTGGCCGACATTGCCGTGCACGACGATGTCGATGCCCTTCATCGAGATGCCGCAGCGCGACGAGGCGTTGCCCTTGATCACCAGCGTGCCGCCATGGCCGGTGGCGCCCGCGTATTGCGAGGCGTCGCCTTCGATCACCACGGTGCCCGACATCATGTTTTCGGC
>JAHDCH010000027.1:6510-16704 GCA_020629995.1 Pseudaestuariivita sp.
TCCCAGACGCGGGCGTCTTCGATGCCCGGCAGGTTGACCAGCGCGCGGTATTCGCTGCCAAAGGCGACATAGGCGTCGGTTTCGGCCATGACGGCGGGTTTGCAGGCGATGGGGTCGCGCACGACGCCAAAGCCGTCCTTGGTGCCCACGACAAAGGTGAAGAACCCGTCGAGGTCATCGAGGCTGCTTTCCAGCGCTTCGCCCAGCGTCGCACCGTTCTGCATGCGCCACGTCAGGTAGGCGGCGGCGACTTCGCTGTCGTTCTCGGTTTCGATGCGCACGCCTTCGCGGCGCAGCTTGCGGCGCAGCGAGTTGTGATTCGACAGCGACCCGTTGTGCACGAGGCACTGGTCCGAGCCGGTGTTGAACGGGTGCGCGCCCATGGTGGTCACGGCTGATTCGGTGGCCATGCGGGTGTGGCCGATGCCGTGGGTGCCCGACATTTGCGAAACCTCGAAGCGCGCTGCCACATCTTTGGGCAGGCCGACTTCCTTGTAGATCTCGATGATGTCGCCAACGCTCATCACGCGGATGCCCGCGTCGATTTCGGCGAGGGCCGCGCGCGCGTCTTCGATCCGGTCCGCGGGCATCTCGAGCACGGCGTGCGTGTCCTTGACCGCGATGCTCACCGATGCGCCAAGCGCCTTGCCCAGACGGGTATCAAGGCCTTGAAAAGCCTCGGTTGCGCGGTCCGATTGCACGGTCAGCTTGGCGGTTCCACCCGCCTCATCGCCGTAGATCGCGATGCCGGCGCTGTCGGGGCCGCGATCCGTCATTGTGATCAGCATGTCCGTCAGCATCGCGCCCAATTTGGGCTCGAGCGATTTGTCCTTGAGAAATAATCCAACGATGCCGCACATCCGCGTGCTCTCCATGTCAGGGTGTTTCGAAAACGCTAGCACCATTTAAAGGCACTCGACAACCACGAGGAATATTTTTTTCACCTTAGGCAAAAAATTCTGGGCATATCCGACTTCTTCGTGTTCAGTTGCGACCAGCGTCTTTGTGCACAGAGAAAAAGAATAGGCGCATCCAACCAAGACACGGAGGGAAACGTGGAAGAACAACTTGCTGAGCTCGCGGCCAAGGTCGCCGCGATGGAGGCCAAGGGGAACCTCACCAATACGATGTTCGCCGAGGCCTATTATTACCTGACAATCCCGCTGATGATCATCATCCACGCGGGCTTTCTTGCGTATGAGATGGGCGCATCGCGCGCCAAGAACGCGCTGTCGTCCGGTGTGAAGAACATTCTGGCCTTCGCTTTCGTGATCCCGGCCTTCTACTTCTTTGGCTGGTGGGTCTACTGGGCGTTCCCCACGGGCTTTTCGCTGTCGGCAGGGCCGAACGGCATCTCGGGTGCCGAATACGCGGCCTCGATCGCGCTCGCATGGGGCGAAAGCGCGGCCTACATGGGCCCCAACACCGAAGACCAGATCGACGGTGTGTTCTGGGGCGCGTTCACGCTGTTTGCCGCCACCACGGCCTCGATCATGTCGGGCGCTGTGATCGAGCGCATTCAGACAGTGGGCTTTGTGATCCTTGCGATCATCCTCGGGGGTTTCAGCTGGACGCTGGCGGCCGCTTGGGGCTGGCACGCGGATGGCTGGATGGTCACGGGCTGGGGTCTGCATGACTTTGGCGCCGCAGGTCTGGTGCACGCGGTTGCCGCGTTCTTTGCGCTGGGCGTGTTGATCAACCTCGGGCCGCGGATCGGCAAGTTCAACCCCGATGGCACGGCCAATGATCTGCCGGGGCACAACATGCCCTTCACGGCCACGGGCCTGATGCTGATCATCGTCGGCTTCTGGGGCTTTTTGATGGCCTGCCTTGTGGTGGGCGGTGAAGCCTGGTCGTGGGGTGCGAACTACACCACCATCTATGGCACACCGACCAACCTGGGCGCGCTGGCGTTCAACATCCTGATGTCCGTCGCAGGCGGCATCATCGGAGCGTGGGTCATGACCCGCGATCCGTTCTGGATGATGTCGGGCGCTCTGGCCGGGATCATCTCGTGTGCCTCGGGGCTCGACATCTATTACCCCGCGCTGGCGTTCATCATCGCCTTTGCCGGTGGTGTCATGCTCAAGCCTGCCGCTGGCATCCTCGAGCGGATGGGCATCGACGACGCGGTTGGCGCGGTCACCGTGCACGGCACCATCGGCATCTTTGGTGTCCTGGCGCTGGGCGTGTTCGCCTCGGGCTATCCTGCAGCACTGGGTGACGGTGCCGCGACGGTGTCGTTCATGGGCCAGCTGGTCGGGTCGGTCGTGTTCATCGCGATTGGTCTGGGCACGGGCTATGTGTCTTCGCTGATCCTGAAAATGGTGGGCATGCTGCGCGTGCCGGAGGCGGCCGAGATTGCCGGCCTCGACACTGTCAAAGTGCCCGCGCAGGCGTATCCGGAAGGCATTCCGGCGTCGGCGCCTGCCTCGAACTAAGGAGAGAGAGTTATGGGTTTTCCATATGACAACGGCGGCACCTGGACGGATGTCTCGGGCCCGATCTTCATGGGTGCGGGCAGCGCGATGCCCGGCATCTTTGCCCTGATCGGGATCATCATCTGCATTGTGGCGCTTGCGATGGGACAGAAGGCCGAAGCGGCCAAATATTCCAAGCACAAGTGATCGCGATGCGGTGACATAACAGGGGGCTGCGGCAACGCGGCCCCCTTCGCATTTCAGGGCCGCCGAATCTGAGGGCAAATTTTGCCTGACAGGAAAAAATTCTGCACACCAGTATTGATTTTCAAAATCCTTTCGGTCTGAATACTGCGGAACACAAAGCACAAGAACGAACGAACAGGGGGCCCAAGATGGCTATTCTTTGGAGGACATCCGCACTGGCGCAGCGCCATGCCGAGATCGGCGGCGAGCTGGAGGATTGGAATGGCATGGGCACCGCGTGGTTCTATGACAACACGCCCGAACGCGCCAAGGCCGACTATGAGGCGATCCGCACCAAGGCGGGGCTGATGGATGTGTCGGGCCTGAAAAAGGTCCACGTGGTGGGCGCGGACGCGGCCTATGTGATCGACCGGGTGACCACCCGCAACGTGGAAAAGATCGCGCCGGGCCGGTCGACCTATGCCTGCATCCTGAATGACCGCGGCCTGTTTGTGGATGATTGCATCATCTACCACATCGCCGTGAATTCGTGGCTGGTGGTGCATGGCACCGGCACCGGTATGGAGGCGCTGACCTCGGTGGCCGCGGGCAAGAACTGCGCGGTGATCTTTGACGACGATCTGCACGACATGTCGCTGCAGGGCCCCAAGGCGGTCGAGATCCTGGCCAAGGACGTGCCGGGCATCCGCGATCTGGCCTATTTCGGCCTGATGCAGACGCGCCTTTATGGCCGCGACGTGATGATCAGCCGCACCGGCTATACCGGTGAGCGGGGCTACGAGATTTTCTGCCGCGCCAAGGATGCGGTGCATATCTGGGACAACATCCTTGAAAAGGGCGGCGACGACGTGCGCCCGACCCAGTTCAGCACGCTGGATATGCTGCGGATCGAAAGCTACCTGCTGTTCTATCCGGGCGACAATTCCGAAACCTTCCCCTTCGAAGACGGCACGCCCGCGGGCGACAGCCTGTGGGAGCTGGGCCTCGATTTCACCGTCTCGCCGGGCAAGGAGGGCTTTATCGGGTCCGAGAACCACTATGCCATGAAGGGCAAGGAGCGGTTCAAGATCTACGGCGTCCAGCTGGAAGGCGACGCGATGGACCAGATGGAGATGTTTGCCCGCGTGCACGCGGACGGCAAGGATGTGGGTGTCATCACCTACGGCCTGTCGTCCGAGCTGAACGGCTATTCGGTGGCCATCGCGCGGCTTGACCCGTCGGTGGCCAAGCCCGGCACCAAGCTGACAGTTGTCCAGCCCGACGGCACCAAGCTGGCCGCCACGGCCGAAGAGATGCCGTTCTACGACAAGGACAAGTCGATCCGCACGGCCAAGGGTTGACGCAAGGCCAAAAGGCGCTCCCGATGGGATCGGGGGCGCCCATGGCCCGGACCGCCACCACCAACTCGCAAGCCAATGCAGGGGAGATGCGCGCGCGATGTCGAAATTCCAGTTTCCGGAAAGCATAAAGAGCCGGCCGGTCTATGGCACGCTCGAGCCGAGGCCCGGAAAGGCGCATCTGATGATCGCCGATGCCGAGGGCGCCGAGGCGATCCTTGATCTGGCGGCGCAGGATGCAAGCCTGATGGCCCATGCGCATATCATCTATATTCCCAAAGGCACCGACTTTGGCGACAAGCTGCGCGCGCTGAACCCGGCGCAATATTACGAAGGGCCAAGCTATGACGCCTCGGTCCAGCGGCTGCGCCATGTGCTGGCCAATGCGCATCAGGGGCTGCAGGTGTATCTGACCGGGACCGAAGGCCTGATGGGCCAGGCGCAGAACGAGGCGATGCAGGCGGGCATCCCCCACACCTCGATCCAGACCGAACACAGGGGATCGGTCGCGCGGCGGATGCAATGCGTGCATTGCAAGGGCATCACCGAAGACGTGATGACCGACCCGTTCGTGTGCAGCCATTGCGGGCTGAACCTGTTTGTCCGCGATCACTATTCGCGCCGTCTGGCCGCCTATCAGGGCGTATGCATCGACGCCGAAGATCCCGGCAACGTGCCCGAGCCGAAGGAGCTGTACACATGAGCGCCGCCCCGCAGAAAGCCAAGCCCGGAGCCGAGCAGCTGGCCGTCCGCGTCAGCGCGGTTGTACCGCTGAACGATCTGGTCACGCGGTTTGAATTCCAGCGCACCGATGGCCAGCCCTTTCCGACCTTTTCGGGCGGAGCGCACACGGTTGTCACCATGCAAGACGACGGGCGCACCCGGCTGAACCCCTATTCGCTGATGTCCGACCCGGCGGATACCTCGACCTATGCGATCTCGGTCCGGCGCGACGATCAGGGGCGGGGCGGGTCGCTGTTCATGCACACACGCGTGAAACAGGGCGACGAGATGACGATCACCTACCCGGTGAACCTGTTCTCGCTGGACCTGCGCGCGCGCAAGCACCTGTTCTTTGCCGGCGGGATCGGGATCACCCCGTTCATGTCGATGATCCACCAGCTGGAGCAATCGAACGGCAATTGGGAGCTGCATTATTCGGTCCGCACCGAGGCGCTGGGCACCTATGTCGACGAGCTGAAGTACAAATTCCCGACCAAGGTGCACGTGTACTACGACGACCAGTCGCAGAGCATCCCGCTGGAGACGCTGCTGGACGGCCAGCCGCTGGGCACCAACGCCTATGTCTGCGGCCCCAAGGGGATGATCGACTGGGTGCATGCCACAGCCTCGGCCGCCGGTTGGCCCGATGCGCAGGTGCATTCCGAAGAATTCCTTGCCCCCGCGCCCGGCAAGCCGTTCGAGGTGCGCCTGTGCAAGTCGGACAAAACGATTCAGGTGGGCGAGAACGAAAGCCTGCTGGAAGCGATCGAGCGCGCGGGCGTCGAGGCGCCGTTCCTGTGCCGCGGCGGGGCCTGCGGCCAATGCGAGACCGATGTCGTCAGCTATGACGGCGAGTTCATCCACCGCGATCACTGGCTCGAACCCGAGCAGCAGGCCGGTGAAAAGATTATGCCCTGCGTCAGCCGCTTTGTCGGCAAATCCCTGGAGCTTGACCGATGACCATTCAGTTCAACGAAGAGACCTTCCGCGACGATTATTCGTTCTACAACAGCGACTGGGCGATCAAGCGCTTTCCCTTCCCGTTCCACGAAGACAGCTACATGTATTCGGTGAACATGGAGCAGCATCGCGGCGGGCCCAAAGGCTCGGTCTACGAGATGCGGTTCGATGTGGACGAGCACTACGTCAGCGAGATGCGCGACCGGGCGATGGTGCTGGCCGACGATCCGCTGCGGTGCCAGTCGCTGCCGCATATGACGCTGGCGGGGTGGGACCTGCTCGAGCTGATCATGGTGAGCAAATCCGAGGATTACCCGGACCTGTTCGAGCTGCACCGCGACGGCAACCAGTGGCGCTGGATCAACAAGCCGCTGGGCATCGACGACACGTTCACCTTCATGGACGAGACCACGCTGCCTTACGGCCCGATGGAGTATATCACCCGGCAGGCGCAGGGCGATTTCTGCGTGCTGGATCAGCGCGACGAGATGCTGTGGATGGACGCAGGCATGGTGACGACGCAGGCGGACTGGAGCCTGGATTTCGACATCGGCATGAACTTTTTCGAATGGCACGCGCCGGTGCCGCTGGCGCATGAGATGGGGATCTTCAAGCGGGCGCTGAAATTCCTGCTGAACATCCAGCAAGGCGCGCCCGCGCGGCGGCTGAACTGGACGATGACGGTGAACCCGCTGCTGGATACCTCCCCCGAGAATTACCACAAGTGGGGCATCCAGAAGACAACGCTGACGCCCGAGAACATCGGATCGAAACAGCATCTGCGGGTCGAGCTGCAAAGCTTTTTCCGCCTGCCGCGGTCGAATGCGCTGGTGTTCCCGATCCGCTGCTACCTGTGCAGTTTTCAGGATCTGATGACCGTGCCGAAATGGGGCCGCCGCCTGCACCGCGTGGTGCGCGATCTGCCGGTCGAGCTGGCGACCTATAAAGGGTTCATCGACAACCGCCCGATGATGCTGGATTACCTCGAGCAATTCGATGACGGGCTGCCCACCAGCCGGGGCGTTTTCCCGGATCTTGAGACCGAGCCGCCGCTGACCAAGGCGTGAGGACGCGGGGCAGGAAGGTTTGGCGCGGGGCGGCTTTGGCCGCCCTTTGCTTTGCGGCCCTGCCGGCCGAGGCGTGCCGTCAGGCACTGGTGCTGGCGCTGGATGTGTCCGGGTCGGTTGACGGGACAGAGTATCAGCAGCAGGTGACCGGGCTGGCCGCCGCGCTGGATGACCCGAAGGTGCGCGCGCTGATCCTCGACAACACCGAACAGCCGGTGGTGCTGTCGGTGTTCGAATGGTCCTCGCGCAACCATCAATACGTGATCCTGCCCTGGACGCGGCTGGACAGCGCGGTGGCGCTGGATGCAGCCATTGCCCGCATCGCGGCGCATCGCAAGGTGCGCGCGGGGCTGAAAACGGCGCTGGGCACCGCGCTGGGGTTTGCAAGGGGTCTTTTGGCGCGGCAGGAGGCGTGCTGGCAGCACACCATCGACATCTCCGGCGACGGGCGCAGCAATGTCGGGCCCACCCCGCGCGACATGTACCAGTCGGGGTTTGGCAAGGCGGTGGTCAACGCGCTGGTGGTCGGCGATCCGCGCGCGGCGAGAGGCGAAGGGCGCGGCATCGGCCCGGATGCGCTGCGCGCCTATTTCGAGGCCGAGGTGATCCGGGGGGCGGGCAGTTTTGCCATCGTGGCGGACGGCTATGCCGATTATGCCCGCGCGATGCGGCTCAAGCTGGAGCGCGAGCTGCAACCCACCTTGCTGGGAGAGGGTCCGGGCAAAAAGCGCCCGCCCGGTTAGCTGTTCTGCGGATAGCTGATGATCGACAGGTATTTGGCCGGGAGGCTGACCAGCGTTTCAGGCCCGTGCGGCGCATCGGCGTCAAAGAACAGCGTGTCGCCGGGCCGGAGGGGGTAGACCTCGTTGCCGTGCCGGTAATCGACCGCGCCTTCGAGCATGTAGATCGTTTCGATCCCGCCGTGCTGAAAGGTTTCGAACGTGTCGCTTTCGGTGGTCAGTTCGATCAGGTACGGCTCGACGATGACGCCGCTGGAATTGCTGCCGATATGGCCCAGGAGGTTGTATTGATGCCCCGCCCGGGTGCCGTCGCGTTCAATCTCGACCCCGTCGCCCGCGCGGGTGTGCACCGCCTCGCGGCGTTCTTCGTACTGGCGAAAGAACGCGGTCATGGGGACCGAAAGGGCGTTGGACAAGGTCTGAAGCGTCGAGAGCGAAGGCGAGGTGTTGCCGTTTTCGATCTTGGACAGCATCCCGATCGACAGGCCGGTGTTTTCCGACAATTCCGCCACCGTGGTGCCCTGGGCCTTGCGAAACGCGCGCACTTCGCGCCCGATGGCCACTTCGAGCACTTTTTCACGCGTTGCGCGCGTTGAATGCGGGTCTTGGGTGAGGCGCACAGCCATGTCAGCGATCGTTTCTGCCATTTCCATCTGGGCCACTCCTTATGCGGGCAGTCAGTGGGCGTCCATGGCAATAGTGTAACGGCGTTTCTTGTGATTGCTACAATTATTCCTGTCAGTATAATTACAGCACGTTTTCTGTAAGGCAGACTTGCATGGACAAGCCCTTTTCGACCGGCTTTCTGATCTTTCCCGGCTTTCCCATGGCATGTCTGACGTCGATGATCGAACCGCTGCGCGCCGCGAATGAAATCTCGGGGGTGACCGCGTTTGACTGGCATCTGGTGGCCGAAACCATGGGGCGGGTCGAAGCCAGCGCGCGCGTGGCGTTCGAACCTGAACGCACGCTTGAGGCGTGCGGCGACCTTGACCTGATCGTGTTGCTGTCCGCGCCCACGGCTGAATTCATGCGCCCCGGCAGCGCGGGCCGGCTGCGCGCACTGGAACGGCACGGCACATCGGTGGGGGCGGTCAGCGGCGGCGTCTTTCCTCTGGTGCGGGCGGGGCTGGGGCAGGGCCGCGCGCTTGCGGTGCACTGGTGCTACAAGGCGGCTTTTGATGCCGAGTTTCCGGACCACGAAAGCTCGGATCAAGTTATGGAGCTGTCGGGTCCGATCGTCACGGCGGCAGGCGCGGCGGCCGCGTTCGACCTGTCGCTGCACATGATCGAAAAACGGCTGGGCAAGGGCATCGCGACCGAGGTGGCGTGCTGGTTTCAGCACCCTGTGATGCGCAGCGAAGGGGTGACGCAGGTGGTCCCGGCGCTCAGCAGCGACGGTGCGGGCGACGCGCTGTCGCCGCTGGTTGAGCGGGCGGTGGCGATCCTGGCCCGAAACCTGTCCGAGCCGATCCGGGTTGGCGATCTGGCAGACCGGCTTGGGATCACGCCGCGCCACCTGGAGCGGTCTTTCAAGCAATCGACGGGCATGAACCCGTCGCATTACTATCGCAAGCTGAGGATGGACGCGGCCCGGCAGATGGTGCGCTATACCAATGACCGGCTGGCCGACGTTGCGGCCAGTGTCGGCTATAACAGCGCACCGACTTTTGCGCGGCATTACCAAAGCGCGTTTGGTGTCTCGCCCAGAGAGGACCGCAACCGCATCAACCTGTTCCGGGTGACCGGCAACCTGCCGGTGCCCTCGGTCTAGAGCGCGGCGCGCATCGCGGTCAGCAGGGCGTGGTGCAGCGATCCCGCCGAGGACCGCGGCCCCAGCACGGTCACATGGTCCGGCGCCCGTGTGATGACAAAGCACCCCAGGTGATCGATCGAGGTCCGCGTGGCCGCGCCGGCATCGGCCGACCGCAGGTCAAACGGGCACAGCAGTTCGAACACCGCGGGCAGGTCGTCGCCCGACAGGTCAAACCGGCACCATGCGTCGTTCTGTTCGGTCACGCTTGCCACGCCGCCCGCAGTATCGGCCAGCACCGCCGCCAGCGTTTCATGGCTGTCATGGGGCGCGCTGACCATCCATTGATCGGGGCCCATCCAGAGCGTGCCAAAGGTGTCCCCTTGCGCGCTGGCACCGGGGCCGGGCAGGGCATGGCCGACAAAGGCCGCAAGCGCGGCGCGCGCCGCGTCCTCGTGCCCCAGCCGGGCGGAATAGGAGGCCAGCGCGGTGCCCGTCTCTTCGGTCAGGGTGACGGGGCCGTGGGTGTCGCTGCGCGGGGTGGCAGAGCCAAGAGGCGTCAGCGGGGTCATGGGGGGCAGGGTGTCAGACACGCAGACGCTCTCCTTCGGGGTCGATGAAATGGGCGCTGACGACTTCGACATCATGGTCCACGCCGGTCAGCGGGCTGACCAGGCGGATCACCTCGCCCATGCGCGCATCGCCGGATTTGAGATAGCCGATCGCGATGTGGTGGCCGAGGTTCGGCGAATAGCAGGCCGAGGTGACATAGCCCTGATCGTGGATCGCCGTGGCATCGGTGCCTTTGGTCATCAGATGTGCGCCTGCGGGGACGGGGTTGTCCGGGTTCACCGGCTTCAGCCCCACGAGCTTGAGCGCGTTGTGTTGGTTCAGCCCGTCCCGTTCGGACAGGGTGGATCCGATGCTGTCTTTCTTCTTGTTGACCATCCGGCCCATGCCGAGGTTCAGCGCGGTGGTGGTGCCGTT
>JAHDCH010000364.1 GCA_020629995.1 Pseudaestuariivita sp.
CGCCCTATAATTGTGTCACAGGGAGAGAATGATGACGCACCAAACGCAAGAGGCGCTGCACCCCGCAGCGGCCATGTTTGCCGACGAACACAAGAAAGGCCTGATGGACCGCCGCGAGTTTCTGACCCGCGCGACCGCTCTGGGCCTGTCGACTGTCGCAGCTTACAACCTGATCGGCGCAACCCCGGCCCAGGCCGCGGCGCATGCCCAGCAGGGCGGCACGCTGCGCATGCAGATGGAAGTGCGCGCACTGAAAGATCCGCGCACCTATGACTGGACGCAGATCGCCACCTTCACCGCCGGCTGGCTGGAATACCTGGTGGAATACAACAGCGACGGCTCGTTCGAACCGATGCTGCTGGAAAGCTGGGAAGCCAACGAAGACGCCACTCAGTACACGCTGAACGTGCGCAAAGGCGTCAAGTGGAACAACGGCGACGATTTCACCGCCGAAGACGTGGCGCGCAACATCGCCGGCTGGTGCGAAAAAGAGGTCGAGGGCAACTCGATGGCGGGCCGCATGGCATCGCTGATCGACCCCGAGACGAACAAGGCCGCAGACGGCGCGATCGAAGTTGTCGACAGCCACACGGTCAAGCTGACCTGCGCCACTTCGGACATCACCATCATCCCGGGCATGGCCGATTATCCTGCGGCCATCGTGCACAGCAGCCACAACCCCGACGACATGCTCGGCACCGCGGTTGGCACCGGCTACATGAAGCCCGAGTCGCTTGAAGTGGGCGTGAAGGCCGTGATCGTGCGCAACGAAGGCCACGACTGGTGGGGCTATGGCGCCGGCAAGGGCGGCTATCTCGACCGGATCGAGTTCATCGACTATGGCACCGACCCGTCGGCCACCATGGCCGCGTTCGAAGCCGAAGAGATCGACATGAACTGGGAATCGGTTGGCGATTTCGTTGACCTGTTCGACAGCCTGGGCCTGACAAAGTCCGAAGTGACTTCGGGCTCGACCATCGTGATCCGGACCAACCAGAACACCGAAGCCTACAAGGACGTGCGCGTGCGCAAGGCGATCGCCATGGCCGTGGACAACAACGTGCTTCTGGAACTGGGCGCGGCGGGCATCGGTCTTGCAGCCGACAACTGCCACGTGGGCCCCATCCACCCCGAGCACGATCCGGCCGTGGGCCGCATCCCCTACGATCCGGCAGGCGCCAAGGCCCTGATGGAAGAAGCGGGCATGATGGATTACGAGCACGAGATCATCTCGATCGACGATGACTGGCGCAAGAACACCACCGATGCCGTCGCCGCGCAGATGCGCGACGCAGGCTTCAAGGTGAAGCGCACGGTGCTGCCCGGCTCGACCTTCTGGAACGACTGGGCCAAGTATCCGTTCAGCTCGACCAACTGGAACCACCGCCCGCTGGGCACTCAGGTTCTGGGTCTGGCGTATCGTTCGGGCGAAGCCTGGAACGAATTTGCCTGGTCGAACGCCGAGTTCGACGCGCTGCTGGCCGAAGCCAACGCCATCGCGGATGCCGATGCACGCCGCGTGGTGATGAGCAAGATCCAGAAGATCGTCATCGACGAAGGCGTCACCATCCAGCCGTACTGGCGCGCGATTTCGCGTCACCACACGGACCGGGTGACCGGCGTGGATATGCACATTGCCTACCTGCCGCAGATCTACAAATGGGCCGTGGCCGCCTAAGGCACCTCGACCGAGGGGCCGCCGGGATCACCGGCGGCCCCTTTTTTCATCTGGTACAGCCGCGTCAGACGGCTGGCAGAACAAAGCCGGGCCTGCTCCGGCAGACAGGGAACCGACATGGGGATGTTCATTCTCCGCCGTGCGGGCGTCATGCTCCTTACGGCGATCTGTTTGACCTTTATCGTCTTTTTCATGACGAACCTTTATCCAAACCTCGAAAAGCTCGCCAAGACGCAGGGCAACTTCCGCATGTCGGAAGAAGAGGTGGACAATTGGCTGGAGCCGCGCGGCTACAACCAGCCGGTGCTGTACAAATATGCCGAATGGGTCGGCGTTAAGCCGGGCTTTCGCGGCGAGGCAGCAGATGGCCGCCAGCTGGGCCGCTGCGTGCGCCCGGGCCAGGAAGGCGAGCCGCCCAAGTATTGCGGCATCCTGCAGGGCAACTGGGGCTATTCCACGCAGTTCAAGGAACCGGTCAGCGATATCGTCTGGAAACGGCTTGGGCTGACGGGATACCTGATGTTCTGGGTCATGCTGATCATGGTGCCCGGAGCGCTGATCGTCGGCGTGTTGGCCGGGATGCGCGAGGGGTCTGTGACAGACCGGTCGCTGTCGGCGGGTGCAATCGTCACGACGGCGACACCGGAATATGTGTCGGGCGTGATCTTTATCGCGCTGTTTGCGTCGTCCGCGGGGTTTGGCCGGATCTTCAAGGGCTCGGCGACCGCGGCGATGGACAACCCGACATTCGAGAATTTCTTTCTGCCCGTCATCACCATCGCCCTCTACGGGCTGGGCTACGTGGCGCGGATGACCCGCGCCTCGATGGCCGAGGTGATGACCGCGCAATACATCCGCACGGCACGGCTCAAGGGGGTGGCGTTCAAGAACATCGTTCTGAAACACGCCCTGCGCAACGCGCTGATCGCGCCTTTCACCGTCATCATGCTGCA
>JAHDCH010000365.1 GCA_020629995.1 Pseudaestuariivita sp.
CCTTGACGACACCGGGAAATTCGAGCGTGTCTTCCTTGGCCATGGTCTCTCCTAGGTTTGTGCCGCAAGGCGCGGCGATTGCGGGGTAAATGGGCCGAATGTGGCGCAAAATCAAGGGAATTATGCGCCTTTAACGCAGGCGGACCCGCGCGGCCGCAGCGTCACGCCCCGCCTGATCGCTCCAATGCGCCGCATTCAGCACTCCGCCGTCGCGCCGCACCTGTTCGATCTGCTGCAGGTCGATCGTGGCATAGGTCCAACCGGGTTGGTTGAGCGTGCCCTGCGCAAGGACACCATCGGGCGGAAAGCCTGTGTCAGGCGGGCCAAAGACCCCGCCACGCCCGGTGTTCTCGTCCACGGCAGGCGACCAATCCACGGCCCCAACGGTTGAAGACATCACCGTAACACATTGATTTTCCAAAGCCCGCGCCCGTGCACCAACACGCACCCGGGTGTATCCGGCCAGTGCCTCGGTGCAGGAGGGCACAAGGATCACATCCGCAGCCGCAAGCGCCCGTCCCAGCAAAGGGAATTCCGCATCATAGCAGATCAGAACGCCCAAGGTGCCCAGAGCGGTGTCGAACAGCTGCAAGGGACCGCCGGGGATCACATCCCAGGTTTCCCGCTCGAACCGGGTCATGATCTGTTTGTCCTGCGTCGCCCGCGCCCCGCCGGGGGCAAAGAGCCGCGCCCGGTTCACCGGCCGCGCCCCACCGGCAAAGACCGGCGCAGAGGCCGCCAGGATGTGCACGCCGTAGCGCCGCGCAAGGTCCGCATGCAGGTCATCCACATCCACCAGCAGGTCGGACACCGCGTGCAACGACGCCTCAAGGTCAAGCGATGTGGCGCGCCCCGCAAGGGTGGCCAGCTCCATCGCGCCATATTCGGGAAAGACCAGAACTTGGGCACCCTGCCCGGCTGCACGGCTCACCCAATCTGTGAGCTTGTCCGCATAAGCCTGCCAATTGGCTAGGAAATCCATCTGATAGGCGGCGGTTGCGACTCGCATGGCGCCTAAAGCTCCCGCGCCCAGAACTGAAGATCGTGCATCACCGGACCCGGCATGCCGACTTCTTTCCATTCGAACCGCGCAATCGCGCCGGGTACGGGGGCATAGCCGCGCCCGGACCAGAAAGCATCCAGCGGACGATAGCCCGCATCACGGCCCGGGTGCCCTGCCTCGCGCATCACGCTGCAAAAGGCCGCGTGGGTCATCCCAAGCTCGCGTGCATGGCCTTCGCGCGTGTCAAAGAACGCATGCCCCAGCCCCCGCCCGCGATATTCGGGCAACAGCACGCTTTCGGCGCAATAGAACACCGTCTCAAGCGGCAGGCCGCTGCCTGAAAGCGCCGCGCCGAATTCCTCGGCATGGTGGTGCAGCGGCATGCCTGTGGCCGCGCCGACGATCTCATCCTCGTCCAGCGCCGCTGCCAGGATGGCTCCGTCGCTCACGGCATAGGTGCGCAGGTACTCTTCTTCATAGCCGGTGTCGCCATCATAGAGGTACGGGTAGTCGCGAAAGACGCCGATCCGCAGGCGGGCCACATCCGGCAAGGCGGCGATCAGGCGGTCGCCGGTCAGCACCTCGACCCGGATCACGCCGACACCTGCCGCATCCAGTCGGCCAGGTTGTAGTAGGTCACAACGCGGGTGATCCGCCCGTCCGCCACCGAAAAGAACGACCCGGCAGGCAAGCGATATGTCTGGCCCCGCGCCTCTGGCAGGCCTTCGTCGGTCGCCAGATACGTGCCGTTGACGGTATATTCGGCGGCAGCGCGGGTGCCGTCCTGTTCCGCAAAGATCACCATGTCGGTCAGCTGTTCCGCGTAACAGCGGGACATGTGAGCGCAAAATTCGGCAAAGGCGGCGCGACCGGTCCGCACCTGCCCTTCGTTCACGTGATGCGCCACGTCGTCGGCAAGGCAATCCAGCATGGCATCGGTATCGCCGGCGTTGAAAGCGTCAAAATAGCGTTGGATCAGGTCCATCTCAGGCTCCTTTCGGATCGCCGAACCGGCCGATCAGGCGGGCGCGGATCTGGTCGCGCGCCTGGCGGTACTGGTCCAGCTTGGCCTCGCGCGTCTCGCCCACACCGGTGGGGTCCATGATGGGCCAGTATTCCACCTCGAGGTGGAAATACCGGGTCAGCTCGAGCGCCCGGCGCTGGCTGGCAGGCGACAGCGCGACGATCAGGTCAAACGAGCCCAGATCATCCCCCCATTGTTCCATCATGTCGAACGAGCGCGAGCGGTGGCGCGACAGCTCGACCCCCAGCTCTTCGCAGACAGCGATGGCAAATCCGTCGATTTCAAGATCGTTGTGCACGCCCGCCGACTGGACATAGGTGCCGGTGCCGTAGAGCTGTTTCATCATGCCTTCGGCCATGGGCGAGCGGATCGCGTTGTGGTCGCAGCAAAACAGGACCGAGGCCGGGAGGGTCTGCTGGTCCGCCGCCACCTCAGCCCCCGAAATGCAGCACGCAGACCAGCGTGAACAGGCGGCGGGCGGTGTCGCTGTCGATCTCGACCTTGCCGTCCAGCCGTTCTTCGAGGATGCGCGCGCCTTCGTTGTGGATGCCGCGGCGGGCCATGTCGATCGTTTCAATCTGGGCCGGCGCGGCGGTTTTCAC
>JAHDCH010000028.1 GCA_020629995.1 Pseudaestuariivita sp.
TCACCAGCTGGCAGCTTTCCATCACGTCGGGATGGATGAATTGATAGATCGTGCGGTCATTCGCCGTCTCGGGCGCGCCCATCTTGACCTTGCCTGCGTCGGGCAATTTCACCAGCCGCGCGGGCAGCGCTTTGTGCGCGGGCGTTGACACGACATAAAAGCGGCCTCCGGGGCCAAAGGTGATCGGCCCCGCGCCCATCCCAAGATACAGGACATCGCCGCGGTCCAGCTGGTGCGCGCCCTCCCGAACCGTCACTTCGGCCGTTTCACCGAGGTTGAGGATGCCGATTTCGCGCCGGTCAAGGATTGATGGCGTGCCGCATTCGCGCACCTTGTCCAGCGTGATCGCCTCCGCATCCGGCACCACGCCGCCCACGATCATACGGTCATAATGCGTGTACAGCAGCCGCGCCTCGCCAGAGGCAAAGACACCGCCAAAATGAAAGTTTTCGCGCAAGGCAGATGTGTCCATCCCCCGCGTCTCATCGGGGCTGACGGCATAAAGGGTTTTGACGGTGAGCATGGAAACCTCGCTGGATCAAATTCGGCCTGTACTGCGCGGCGCAACGGAGCCGTGTAGGGCCGCGCAGACCCGTGACATCAGCACGACGCATCCATTGCACGCAGGCAATCTTGTATGGTAGTATGGTATTAAATGATGCCGTGCAACCACTTTTGCCACTGGCACCAGTCTTTGGGCCGGCGCACAAATGGCACCGGTACAGCAGGGGTCCAGATGGCTTGCTGGCGCGGACAGAAAAGGACGGGAGGCGATGGCCTATTCGATACCCACCCGGCAGTCGACGGCGGACATCATCTTTGCGCAGCTGCGCAAAGAGATCATGTCTCTGGACTTGCTGCCTGGCACAAAACTGTCCGAGGCCGAGGTGGCCGCGAAATTCGGCGTGTCACGGCAACCCGTGCGCGAGGCGCTCAACCTTTTGTCCAGCGAAAGCCTTGTCGAAATTCAGCCGCAAAAAGCCACACGGGTGGGGCGATTTTCGATGCGGCGCATCGAGGCTGCACGTTTCGCCCGGCGCGCCATCGAAATCGAAGTTCTTAAAAACGCGTCAGAAAACTGGTCTGACGTCTATGCTCCCAGCTTTGCGCGCTGCCTTGACGCCCAGCGCCGCGCCGTGGCCGAGCAGGACACGCACAGTTTTCAAACCCTGGACGAAGAGTTTCACGCTCTTATGGCTGACGTCGCCAAAGCGCCTTTTGCCTTTCAGCAGATCAAATCGCACAAGTCCTATATCGACCGGATCTGCGCGCTCAGCCTGAAGGACGCCGCCGAAATGGCGGTGCTCGTCCGCGATCACGAGGCGCTCCTGACACACCTGGCGGCTCAGGACGCGACAGGCGCCGAGGCCGCGCTTCGAATTCACCTGTCACGCATCGAAAAGACCATCGCCGCCGTGCATCACGCCAACGCGGAATACTTCAACGACTGACCGCGCTTGCGATGCCATCTTGTATGTCAGTTTGATACGAAGTCTTGTCTCGGTCGCCCAGGATCACACCGCAGCCTGCCATCCTCGGCCCTTGCCAATCCGTGCGATCAGGAAATCCATGAACACCCGCACTTTGGCCGACACCACATTGCTTTTGGGATAGATCAGCCACAACGCTGGCTCATCCGCTCCCACATAATCAGGCAGCACCCGGCGCAGACGCCCCGCGGCCAGATCCGCGTGCACCAGCCACAGTGAATTCAGCGACACCCCCGCCCCGCGGAGCGTCGCTTCGCGCTGGGTCATGCCGTCATTCAGGATCAGCCGCTGCGCGGCGCGGGCGGGTGCAAACTCGCCGGTGGCTCCCTCTGCCGAAATCAGGCCGCGCGGCTCGAGATGCTGAAAGGCGATCATGCGGTGCCGGTCCAGATCCTCGGGCAGGGATGGCGTGCCATAAGTCTCAAGATAATCGGGTGCGGCGCACAGAACGCGGGTATCATCAGCCAGTTTGCGGGCCGTCAGGCTGCTGTCTTCCAGCACCGTGTTGCGCAAGGCGAGGTCAAAGCTGCCCTCGATCAGATCCACCTGCGTGTCCGACAGATGCAGGTCAAGCGTGACATCGGGGTGCGCCTCCATGAACGCAGGCAGAAGAGGCGCGATATACAGCTGGGCAAAGGTACTGGGCGCCGTGAACCGCAAGGTGCCGCTGATCCGCGCCTGCCCTTGCCCCAGCGCGGCAAGGGCCGCGTCTTCCTGCGCGATGATCTCGCGCGCGTAGGGCAGAAAATCCTGCCCTTCCAGCGACACCGAAACCTTGCGGGTCGAGCGGTGCAACAATTCGGCACCCAGCAGCTTTTCCAGTTTGGCGATCCGCGTGCTGGCCACCGCTGGCGCCATGCCCAACCGACGCCCAGCGGCGCTGATATTCAGCGCCTCGCAAGCCAGAACAAAAAGACGCAGGCTGTCGGTATCCATATTATATACACTTTACGAATTCTGTTATCTTTTTTGATCCATTTTTATTCGTTTCGCAAATGATAGATTGCAGGGCAACGAAGCGCGCGGGCCAAAGGGCCGGGTTCAAACGCCAACCGAGGACGACATGATGACAAAAACACTGCTGATCACAGGGGCCACTGATGGCATCGGCCTGTTGACGGCCAAAACGTTGGCTGCTGAAGGGCACAAGGTGCTGCTGCACGGGCGCAGCGCAGACAAGCTGGCCAAAGCGCAGCAAGAAGTGGGCGGGAGTACCGCGACCTACACTGCGGACCTGTCGAACATGGCCGAGGTGCACGCCCTTGCAGCCGCTGTCGCCAAGGATCACGCGCAGATTGACGTGCTGATCAACAATGCAGGCGTGTTGAAGACACCTACGCCCAAAACGGCGGACGGCTTTGACGTGCGGTTCATGGTCAACACCTTCGCACCCTATGTCCTCAGCCGGGCTTTGCTGCCAAAGCTGTCAAGCGACGGGCGCATCGTGAACCTGTCGTCAGCTGCACAGGCCCCGGTTGACCTTGCAGCGATGCAGGGACGCAAGACGCTGGCCGACATGGAGGCCTATGCGCAAAGCAAGCTGGCGCTGACGATCTGGTCGCGCGTCATGGCAAAGGGTCTTGGCGATGGCCCCGTTGTTGTTGCGGTCAATCCCGGGTCTTTGCTGGCGTCCAAGATGGTCAAGGAAGGCTTTGGCATCGCCGGCAACGATCTGAGCATCGGGGCGAACATCCTGCGCGAGGCTGCTCTGGGCGCATCGTTCGCGGATGCATCCGGCGCCTATTACGACAACGACGCCAGGGGATTTGCCCAACCACACCACGCCGCCCTTGATCCCGATCACAGCGCCGCCGTGATGCAAGAGCTGGACCGCATCGTCGCGCAGCTTGGCTAGCGCGGCATCCACCCCGATCCGACACGAAAGACACCCGCCATGGACATGACATCCCTTGACCGCGCCCGCGCGATCCCCCGCCCTTCGCGCAACGACATGCTGCAAAGGCTACCGGCCGTGCAGCAGTTCTGGACCAAGAACCACGCGCTTTTCAAAGACGCATGGGCCGATTGGGAGACGCAGAAGGCCAGCGATCTGGCCACCCCTGACGCATCGCTGTTTGACCAGCGTTGCGCCGCGCGGTCGAGGCCGCGTGGGCCGATCCCTCGGCTGAAACCTCGGTGCGCAATCTGTGGGAAGAAGTGTTTCCCGGCGTGTACAAGGCCCAGTTCCTTGACCTGGGCAGACTGGCGTCCTTGCGCGCCTATCTGGATGACGTTGCCGACGCCGGCATCCCGCTGCGCCCGCCCTATGGCATTTCGCTGAACCGGGGCGGCGCGATGCTGGATCCCCGGTCCGAAGGGTACCTGGCGGCGCCCGCGTTCCAGGATTTTTACAGCACCCTGATGAACAGCTACATGCGCCCGATCTCTCGCCTGCTGTTTCCCGACGTGATGGGCCACGACACGCAGACGTTCGGCTTTTCGATCCAGTGGCAGGCAGATGCCGACACGTCGCTGCGTGCGCATACCGATGCATCCTCGGTCACGCTGAACATCAACCTGAACCTGCCCGGCGAAGGGTTTGAAGGGTCAGGCGTGCGGTTCTTTGACCGCCACACCCGCAAGGTGGACGAACTGAGCTTTGCCCCCGGCACAGCGTTGATCCACCACGGCAGCGTGCCCCATGAATCGATGCCCATCACCCAAGGCACCCGGTCAAACTTTGTGCTGTGGCTCTATGGTGACGGGGGGGCGCATTCCGCCGCTGGGCGGCACGCCGCCCGCAGCCACGCCAAAAGACCGCTGGACGCAGCCCGATGCGCCCTCGGACGGTTTCGCGCCGTTCTGACGTGGCACAGCCAAGGCACTGTCCTTGCAACGACACACACATGCGCAGGTGCCCGTCGATCAGGCACCTGCAACGCGCCACGTCGGGCAAGCCCGGGCGAACATGTCGATGCGGCTTTCAGCTGGATCAATTGTAAGTGGAGTAAGTGGCGCACCGGGGAGGATTCGAACCCCCGACCCCTTGATTCGTAGTCAAGTACTCTATCCAGCTGAGCTACCGGTGCGTGAGGGCGGGAGATAGACCCGGGGTGCAGGTTTTGCAAGCGCCTTTTGTTGCCTTTTCAAGGCTCAGGTCAGGATCGTCCCTTTGGGCAGGCGGATTTCAAAGGCGGTGCCCGTGTCCGACGTCTCGGTCAGGTCCACCTGCCCGCCATGACCCCGGATCAGCTCTTGCACGATGGTCAGACCCAGCCCCGTGCCCCCCTTGCGGGCGCCGCCGGCAAAGGGTTTGAACAGGTTTTCGCGCGCCTTGGGCGGCAGGCCCGGGCCGGTGTCACGCACGCAGATCAGCCAATCATCGGCTTCATCGCGGGCGGCGATGGTGATCGTGCCGGGGCGGGTTGTGGCCATGATGACCTGCCGCGCGTTGCGCACGAGGTTGCCCAGCGCGCGGTACAGCTGTTCGGGATCGGCCCGCACGTCAAAGGCCGGGGGCACCTCGTCGATGAACTCGAGGTCATACTCACCCACAGCCAGACGTTCGGATTGAAACACATCATCAACGATCTCGGGCAGCGACACGATCGACAGCTTGGGCGCGGGTTCTTCGGCGCGGCCAAAGGCCAGCGTGGATTCGCACAAGGTGACGGCCCGGCGGATCGAGTTGACCAGCTTGGGCGCCATCCGGCGCACGGTCGGGTCCTCGGATTGTTCGATCCGGTCGGTGAACAGCTGGGCCGAGGTCAGGATGTTGCGCAGATCATGGCTTACCTTGGCCACCGCTTCTCCCAGCTGGGCAAGACGTTCGCGCTGGCGCAGGGCCGAGGTCAGCTGTGTCTGCATCGATTGCAGCGCCTCTTCAGCCTCGCGCAGCTCGCGCACGCCGGCCGAAGGCTGAATGATCCGCCGCGCATCCTCGGGCGCGGCGGCATAGGCCTGCATGTGGTCGACAACACCGGTGATGGGCCGCACCAGCAAAACGCGCACGGCCAGGAACAGCAGCGTCGCGGTAAAGATCGAGATGATCGCCGACAGGATCAGGATGCGGATGCCGTAATCGATCATCGCGGCCCTCAGCGGCGCGCTGTCCATCGTTGCCTCGATGACAAGGCCCGCGTCCTGCACCGGCGTGCCGATCACGCGGATCATCTCTCGCTCCGGCTCGGTCAACCGCAGCAGGGCATCGCGGATCAGCACATAGGCGGGCGCCTCGCGCAGGTCATACGTGCCCGACACCTCCAGAGGCATCGGAGCCGACAGGATCAGCTGCCGCGCCGCATCACGCCGCAGCACGATATTGAACACACCCGCGTTGCGCAGCAGTTCGTCTTCGAGATCGGCGTCGATCATGTCGGTGGCGAGCAGAGACAGAGATGCGATCTGTGACCGTTCCAGCCGGGCAAGGATGTAATCCTCGCGATAGCGGGCGACCGACGGCACAAAGATCAGCACTTCGGCCAGAAAGACGAAGATCGTCGTCAGGATCAGGAAACGGCCGGAGAGTGAGTTGAACATCTGTCGCCTGTGCTTTGCGGGGCATGTAACCACGCCCCGCGGGATTATCAAATCACGGCAGCCACTTCTGCACGAAACGCACCACCATCTTGACCCGATCCGAGTCGAACAGGCGCGGGCTGAAGTAGGCACCCGCCGCGCGTTTATTCACCTCACCGATGGTGGGATACGGCGCGACCATGGCGGCGACCTGGCTCATCTTCATCTTGTTGGCGATGACCATGGCCCACAGGTTGATCAGCTCGCCCGCCTGATAGCCTGCGATGGACACGCCCACCGGGCGGCCCTTGACCACCATCACCTTGATGAGGCCCTTCGTCTTGCGCTCGGCAATGGCGCGGTCGTTGTGGTTGTAGTGGAACCGCACCACCTCGACCTTGTCGCCGTGTTCATTCTTGGCCTGCGCTTCGGTCAGGCCGACCTGGCTCAGCTCGGGGTCGGTGTAGGTGGCCCACGGGATGTGGCGGTCGGTCGCCTTGGCAGGCAGGCCCAGAACCGCCGAGCGGATGATGATGCCCGCGTGATAGCCCGCCACATGGGTGAATTGCAGCCCGCCTGCCACGTCGCCAATCGCATAGACCTTGCGGTTCGTGGTCTTGAGCGAGGCATCCACCTTGATGCCGGTGCGGGTGGTTTCGATCCCGGCGGCCTCGAGGTTCAGCTTGTCGGTGTTCGACTTGCGGCCCACGGCCATCAGCAGGTGCGTGCCCTTGAACACGCGGCCATCCTTGGCTTCGATCTCAATCGCGCCGGCTTTGCCGCGGATTTCCTGCGCCAGCGCATCTTCGGCGATCTCGATCCCTTCGGCGCGCAGGTTCTCGAGCACGACCTCGGCCATTTCCGGGTCATCCTTGCCCAGCGCCTTGGCGCCTTCGATCACGGTGACCTTGCTGCCCAGCCGCACATGCGCCTGCGCCATTTCCATGCCGATGGGGCCGCCGCCGACGATCAGCAGATGCTCGGGCCGCTCGCGCAGGTCAAAGATCGTCTCGTTCGTCTCGTACGGCACCGCATCCAGCCCCGGGATCGGCGGCACAAAGGGCGACGAGCCTGTGGCGATCACGATCCGGCGCGCGGTGATGCGTGTGTCGCCCGCCTCGACCGTTTTGTCGTCGATGAACCGGCCGTATTCGCGGATCACATGCACGCCGAGGCCCTCGAACCGTTCCTGACTGTCGACCGGCGCGATCTGCGCGATCACGTCATGCACATGGTCCTTGGCGGCGGCATAGTCGACCTGGGGCGCGACATCGGCGATGCCGTAGTCGCTGGCGTGGGTCATGGTGTGGGCCACCTTGCCGCTGGCGATCAGCGCCTTGGACGGCACGCAGCCAAAGTTCAGGCAGTCGCCGCCCATCTTGTGACCTTCGAGCATCACGACCTTGGCACCCATCTGCACCGCGCCCGCCGCCACCGACAGCCCGCCCGAGCCAGCACCGATGACCAGAATATCCGTGTGAAGCGTCTTCATTGTCTTACAGGCCTTTCTTGCCGCGGACGGCCTTGATGAGGATCGGCAGGGCCGCAAGCACGCACAAGCCCAGGATCGGCAGGATCACATGCGGTTCAAAGATGATGCCAAGGTTCGGCGTCTCGCCGCGCGCAAAGACTTCGCCAAGGCCCGCACCCACCGACGTATAGACGACCGCGCCCGGGATGATGCCGACAAAGGTCGAGATCGCAAAGCGGTGCAGCGGCACCTCGAGGAATGAGGGGATCAGGTTGGCCATGAAGAACGGCACAGCCGGGACCAGCCGCAGCAGGAACAGCATCGACCACTGGTTTTCGTCCAGCCCGTCCTTGATCTTTTTCACCATGCCCTGGCTGTTTTCCAGCCGCGCGCCCAACTTGTCGCCAAAGCCCATCCGGGCGGCCTGAAAGATCGCGATGGCCCCGATCGTGGCCCCGGTGATGTTGAACAGCGCGCCGGGGAAGGTTGCGAACAGAAAGCCGCCCGTCAGGGTCGCGATGGTCGCGCCCGGCAGCGAGAAGGCCACGATCAGCGCGTATGCCAGAATGAACAAGCCGGCTGTCAGAGCATAATTGTTGTCGCGGAACCCGATCAGCGCCTCGCGGTTGTCGGCCAGCGTCTGAAAGCTGAGGTAGTCGCCCAGCGTGAAATAGCCCACCACAGCCGCCGTCGCGACGGCAATCAGGGGCAGTTTGGACTTGAAGCCCCCTCGGGGCGGCGCGGTTTGGGTCATGTCGGACATCTGTGTAACCTTTTGGATGCGGTGTTGGCCACATACCTGACGCCTGAACGCGGTTTGCGATACTCCCCCTCACGGCTCCTTGATCGCCGGTGAGACGCGGCTGTAACAAATGGCCGTGCCCTGCCACGTTTGCGGCCCCGTCGGTGACGAAGGCGTGAGGTTCGGCGAAAAAAGTGACATGAAACCGGCGGCGATGGTTTGACTTTGAAACATGCGCGGCTTATCCGGCGGGTCTGAAACATTCCGGCTGCGCGAATCCGTCCCAGGATCGCGCCCGACAGATGGAGACACGCGATGAAACGCACGTTCCAACCTTCGAACCTGGTCCGCAAGCGCCGCCATGGGTTCCGTTCGCGCATGGCCACCAAGGCCGGCCGCAAGATCCTGAACGCCCGCCGCGCCCGCGGTCGGAAGTCGCTCAGCGCGTAAAGCGCCCGATCCGATGACTTTGGACAAGCCCGCGCCCACCGGGGATGCGGGCTTTTTGCGTGTGCGCGTGCTGCAAAAGCGCCCGCAATTCCTGGCCGCCGCCCGGGGCGCCAAGGCGGTCACGCCGTCGATGATCGTGCAGGCCCGCCCGCGCGGGGATGACAGCGATCATGTGGGGGTCGGCTTTACCTGTTCCAAGAAGGTGGGCAATGCGGTCGCCCGCAACCGGGCCAAGCGCCGCCTGCGCGCTGCCGCCCGCGCCGTGCTGCCCGTGCAAGCGCGCGCAGGCGTGGATTATGTGCTGATCGGTCGCGCCGAAAAGACGGCCGCGCGCCCGTTTGCCGCTCTCAAGGGCGATTTGCTGACCGCGCTCGGGCAACTGCACCCGAGCGAAGAGCGGCCATGACAGGAGCCTCCGGCGGCCATATTTGGAAAGAGAAGAAGCCGGCGGCCGGGTCTGTGGTGCCCGGGCGCACGGACCCTGTAGCGGAGGTGGGACGTTTAAGATGACACCGCTTGCCTATCTCATGTCGCTTCCCGTGCGCGCCTATCGTCTGGTCGGCAGTCCCTGGGTCGGGCACGGCTGCCGCTTTCAACCGACCTGCTCGGCTTACGCGCTGGAGGCGCTGGAAAGGCACGGGGGTCTCAAGGGTGGCTGGCTGGCCGCACGGCGGATTGCGCGCTGCCATCCCTGGGGCGGATCGGGGATCGACAACGTGCCGGACTGAGAGGTCGCGGGAAAGCGATTGGTGTCGCGGGGTGACAAGTGGGCCGCGCTACACAGCACTAGCGTGGCCGGGCATACCATCCCGCAAGGAGCGCCGCCGATGACCACCGATCTGTCGACCGTCACCCGCCCGATTGCCGAAGCCACCGGCCTGCCGAACGCACATTACACAGATGACCAGGTATTTGCCGAGGAGCGGGACGCGCTGTTGTTCGGCACATGGGCTGGGCTGGCCGTGGCCGCAGACGTGCCAGAGGCGGGCGACGCGAAACCGTTGGAGTTTCTTGGGCTGCCGCTCTTGCTGCTGAGGGACAAGGACGGAGACGTCCGCGTCTTTCAGAACACCTGCCGACATCGCGGCATGATCCTGGTGGACGCGCCCCGCAAGATCGAAGGCGCAATCCGCTGCCCCTACCATTCATGGTGCTATTCGACCAAAGGCAAGCTGGTTGCCACCCCGCATGTGGGCGGCCCCGGCATGAACACGCACGAAGCGATGGACCGGGACACCCTGGGCCTGATCGAGATCCGCAGCCACATCTGGCGCGACGTCGTCTTCGTAAACATCACGGGCACCGCCCCGCCGTTCGAAGAGGTGCATGCAGACCTGATTGCCCGCTGGGCCGAATTTGACGCAGCCCCGCTGCATCACGGTGGCGCAGACAGCCGGTTCGAATTGCAGGTTGCGACGAACTGGAAGCTGGCGGTCGAGAATTACTGCGAAAGCTATCACCTGCCGTGGGTGCACCCGGGGCTGAACAGCTATTCCCGGCTCGAGGATCACTACAATATTGCCGAAGAGGGTCTGTATTCCGGGCAAGGCACGCTGGTCTATCGCCAGCTCAAGGGTGACGGCGGCGAGGCGTTTCCTGATTTTGCGGGCCTGTCAGACAAATGGGACGAAGGCGCGGAATACATCACCGTTTACCCCAATGTCCTTTTGGGCGCCCAGCGCGATCACGCCTTTGCCATCGTGCTGGAACCAAAGGGCGTGGCCGAAACGGTCGAGCATATCCACCTGTACTACGCTGCAGCCCAAACCGACGACGCCCTGCGCAGGACCAATACCGCCATGTGGAAGACGGTGTTTGAAGAAGACATCTTTGTGGTCGAAGGCATGCAGCGCGGGCGCTATGGGCCCGGGTTCGATGGGGGCCGGTTCAGCCCGGCGATGGACGGGCCGACCCACTGCTTTCACGCCTGGGTCGCGCAGCGCATGACCGACGCAAGGCAAGCGCTTGCCGCAGAATGACAGACGCGCTTGATGCACGCCTGATTGCCGCGCATGAGGCGGGCGACGGGGCTGCCTTGATCGACCTGTACACCAAGGCGGCGGATGCGGCCCCGGACGAGGCTGCGTCAGGCTTCTTTCTGACGCATGCCTATGTCTTTGCGCTCGAGGCGGGCGACGCGCGCGCGGCAGGGCTGCACCGCAGGCTGAGCGCCATGGGCCGGGTTTGACCGCCGCGTTGGCTGGCTTGACACGCCCCGCTTATCCGGGCCATGCCCACGCCATGCTTGATGATGCAGACGACATCCATCCGCTGTTCCACGGCGCCCCCAAGACGACCGAGTTTCGCAAGCTGCGCAAACGGCTTGTTCAAAACGTGCGCGAGGCGGTCGAGCAGTACCAGATGATCGAACCTGGCGCGCGCTGGCTGGTCTGTTTGTCGGGCGGCAAGGACAGCTACACCTTGCTGGCCATCCTGCAAGAGCTGAAATGGCGCGGTCTGCTGCCTGTCGACATCCTTGCCTGCAACCTCGATCAGGGCCAGCCGGGTTTTCCCGCCACGGTCCTGCCCGAGTTTCTGGAAAAGATGGGCGTGCCGCACCGGATCGAATACCAGGACACCTACTCGATCGTGGTCGACAAGGTGCCCCAGGGCCGCACGTTCTGTGCGTTGTGCTCGCGCCTGCGCCGCGGCAACCTGTACCGCATCGCGCGCGAAGAAGGCTGTTCGGCCGTTGTGCTGGGCCATCACCGCGACGATATCCTTGAGACATTCTTTATGAACCTGTTCCACGGCGGCCGCCTTGCGACGATGCCGCCCAAGCTGGTGAACGAAGAAAAGGACCTGTTCGTCTACCGCCCGCTGGCCCACGTGGCCGAGGCGGATTGCGAAAAGTTTGCAACCGCCATGGGCTATCCGATCATCCCCTGCGACCTGTGCGGCAGCCAGGACGGGCTGCAACGGCAGCAGGTCAAACAGATTCTCGATGGATGGGAAAAGAACAGCCCCGGCCGGCGCCAGGTGATGTTTCGGGCGCTGATGAATGCGCGGCCATCGCATCTTTTGGACCCCAAACTGTTCGATTTCGCAGGACTTTCCCGGGATTCCTGACGCAAGGTCGCGTTTTGGGCGCTTTTTTGCCGGCGCCGTTAACGGAGCGATCATGCTTTGGGCCTAGCGTCATCCTGATTGCGGCATTTTCTTGTCCGCAAAGAAGGAAGGGACGATGGACCGTTTTCGCTTGGATAGCCTTCGCACTCTGCTGACCGAGGCGCGCCGCGTGCTGATCGGGCCGCAACTGCTGGCCTTTCTGCCTGCGCTTGTGCTGGCCGCGTTCTGGCTGGGTGGCGAGCTGGCGTTGATCGCAACCGCCCTGATATGTCCGCTATTGGTCGGCATTCTGGGTCAGCCACCCGCCGCGGCACCCGCCGGACCGAACCCGCGTGACAGCGTGACCGGGCTGGTGCACCGCACCGATTTTCTTGCCGGGCTGGATACGGCGCTGGCCGGCAGCGAAGGACAGGGGCGCAAAACCGCCTGCTTCGTGATCGAGCTGGATGGATTTGCGGGCCTGGCTGAAAAATTCGGCAGCGACATCAGCGAGGTTCTTTTGTCCGGCGTGGCCAATCGGTTGCAGGGCGTGATGCGGGATCGGGAAATGGTCTGCCGCTCGGGCGATTTCCGGTTCTCGGTTGCGCTGGATCCTGTCCGCAACCTCGACCTCGAAGCGACGATCCAGATGGCCTCGCGGCTTCAGACCTCGGTCGAGGAACCGATCGCACATCAAGGCAACAGCTACTACCTGTCTGCATGTGTCGGATTTTGCCTGTCCAATCGCGCGCCCGGCCGGTCGGCCAACGCGTTGCACGCAGCCGCGGTGACCGCCCTGACCGAAGCGCAACGCGCCGGCCCGTCCACCATCCGGTCTTTCTCGGAAGAGATTCGTCAGGTGCAGGCCCAGCGGCTCGCCCTGTGCGACGACATCAGCCGCGGCCTTGATACCGAACAGTTCCGCGCCTGGTTCCAGCCCCAGATTTCGACCGATACCGGAGAGGTCACCGGATTTGAAACATTGGCCCGCTGGAAACATGCAACGCGGGGAATGGTGTCGCCCGGAGAGTTCCTGCCCCTGATGGAGCGCAACGGACAACTGGACCGGCTTGGCCAGACGATCCTGAACCAATCGCTTGCCGCGATTTCGCAATGGGACAAGGCCGGGGTGCGGGTGCCCCGGGTTGGTGTAAACTTTACCGGCGACGAATTGCGCAATCCGCGGCTGGTCGACCGGGTTGAATGGGCGCTGGACCGCTATGATGTCGGAGCAGACCGTCTGTGTGTCGAGATCCTTGAAACAGTTGTGTCGCGGTCGCCCGACGACATGACGGCACGCAACATCCGCCGCCTGTCGGACATGGGCTGCACCATCGATCTTGACGATTTTGGCACCGGCAACACATCCATCGCCTCCTTGCGCAAATTCCCGGTGACCCGGCTCAAGATTGATCGGTCCTTCGTGTGCAATGCCGACCAATCCGAAGACCAGCAGCGGATGATTTCCGCAATCCTGACCATGGCCGAGCGTCTGAACCTCAGCACTCTTGCCGAGGGAATCGAAACGCCCGGCGAACACGCGATTGTTGCGCAGCTGGGTTGCGGATCGGTGCAGGGCTTTGGCATCGCCCGCCCCATGCCCTTTGAAAACACGATCGACTGGCTGCGCAGCTATGAAAACAGCCGTCAGACCATCCCGACCATCGGCCGCAAAACAGGGTAAGGTACGCACCCCCGAGCCGGCCTATCCCGGCCTGATTGGCACCAGAATTCCGCCTGCTGCGGTTATGCCGCGCGATTTCACGGGGATTCCGCTTGACCTTTGCAAGCCCACTCTGTTGAACCCCCCAAAGCTTCATTACTTTTTTGGGTGGTACGTCTGATGGACGAACAGAACCGCAATCTGATCCTTGCAACAGCGCTGAGCTTCCTTGTGATCCTCGTGTGGTTCGTCCTGTTTCCACCACCCGAGCCGACGGATACCGGCACCCTGCCACCCGCCACCGCGACGGACACCGCTGGCGACACCGGCACTGTCCCGACAACAGCGGATCCCGTGGCCGGTGGCAGCGACCCCGCCGCGCCGTCGGACGTTGCCGATGCGCCCCGTATCGCGATTGAAACCGACCGGCTGAACGGCTCGATCTCGCTGGCGGGCGGGCGTATCGACACGCTGCAGCTCATGGACTACCGCGAGACGATTGATGACGGCTCTCCGGTTGTCACGCTTTTGTCGCCCGTGGGCAGCGATCACGCCTATTATGCGCTTTATGGCTGGGCGCCTGGCCCCGGCGCCACCGCAGCCGATGTGCCCGGACCGCGTACGCTCTGGACCCAGCAGGGTGACGGCGTGCTGACCCCGGACAGCCCCGTGACGCTGACCTGGACCGGCGCGAGCGGGCTTGCCTTCACCCGCACCATCGCGGTTGACGACGATTACATGTTCTCGGTCACCCAAAGCGTGACCAACACAGGCACCCAGAACGCCGCCATGGCCCCCTACGGCATTCTCGCGCGGCATGGTCAGCCTGAGGATCTGAAGAACTTCTTCATCCTGCATGAAGGCGCGATCCAGATGACCGATGGTGAGTTGTCCGAGATCGACTATTCCGACATGGAAGACTATGAACCGGACGCCCGCGGCGCGCGGTCGGACTCCACCACCGTCGAACAGAACGGCTGGATCGGGTTCACCGACCACTACTGGATGGCGACCCTGATCCCCCAGCCCGGCACCGGATTCCGCGCATCGTCCAAATACATCGACGCGCGCAACATCTACCAGACCGAGGCTGTCCTCCCGACGCAGACCGTTGCGCCCGGCGCCACCGCCGAGGTTTCGACCCAGCTGTTTGCAGGCGCCAAGGAATGGGAAGCGATCCGCGCCTACCAATCCGCGGGCGTTGACGGGTTCGTGGATTCGATCGACTGGGGCTGGTTCTTTTTCCTGACCAAGCCGATCTTTGCAGTCCTGCACTGGATCTACTTGGCGATCGGCAACATGGGCTGGGCAATCATCGGTCTGACCCTCTTCATCAAGGCCCTGCTCTTCCCGCTGGCGTATAAATCCTACGTCTCGATGGCCAAGATGAAAGAGCTGCAGCCCGAGATGGAAAAGATCAAGGAGCGGTCCGGCGACGACCGGCAAAAGCTCCAGCAAGAGATGATGGCGCTGTACAAAAAGGAAAAGGTGAACCCCGCTGCGGGCTGTCTGCCGATCCTTCTGCAAATTCCGATCTTCTTCTCGCTCTACAAGGTGATCTTTGTCACGCTCGATCTGCGGCATGCCCCGTGGTTCGGCTGGATCAAAGACCTGTCCGCGCCCGACCCGTCGTCGATCCTGAACCTGTTTGGCCTGTTCGACTGGGCGACGCCTGATCCGTCGTCGATCCTCTTCATCTTCAGCCTTGGCATCCTGCCGATCATCCTCGGCATTTCGATGTGGCTGCAGCAAAAGCTGAACCCGGCCCCGACCGATCCGACCCAGGCCATGATCTTTGCATGGCTGCCATGGGTGTTCATGTTCATGCTCGGCACCTTCGCCAGCGGCCTGATCGTGTACTGGATCGCCAACAACGTGATCACCTTCGCGCAGCAATACCTGATCATGCGCAGCCAGGGCTTTACGCCTGACATCTTTGGCAACATCCGCGCCGGGTTCAAACGCAAGTCCAAGGAATGACCGCGCGCGTCGCCAGCCTTTGGCGCTATCCGGTCAAGGCGCACGGGCGCGAAGAGATCGCCCGTGCCGATCTGGTCTGCGGCCAATGCATGCCGTTTGACCGTCTGTGGGCCGTCGCGCACGACCAAAGCCAGGCGGACGGGGTTGAATGGGCGCAATGCTCCAACTTCACCCGCGCCGCCAAGGCCCCGGGCCTGCAGGCGATGACGTCGACCCTGGACGAGGCCACCGAACACCTGACGCTGTCGCATCCAGAGCTAGGCAATTGGCGCGGCCATCCCGAACGCGACGCGGCTGCGCTTGTCGCGTGGACGGCGCCTCTTGTCCCGGCAGGCCGCGCTGCTTCGGCCCGCGTGGTCCGCGCCACCGCCCGCGGCATGACCGACAGTGACCTTCCGTCGATCACGTTGTGCAACATGTCTTCGCACCGCGCCGTGTCCCAAAAGGCGGGCCAGGACCTGTCGATCCACCGCTGGCGCGGTAACATCTGGATCGATGGGCTTGCGCCCTGGGAAGAGTTTGACTGGGTCGGCAAGACCGTCCGCATCGGCGGTGCGCTGCTACATGTCCATGAAAGAACCTCGCGCTGCCTTGCGACCCATGCCAACACTGACACCGGCGCGCGTGATGTCGCGATACTGGATGTGCTCGAAACCTGGGGGCATCAGGACTTTTCCGTACAGGCCACGGTGGCCGAACCCGGCACAATCGCCCGCGATGACAGGGTAACCCTCGCATGACCGCTCAGCTGCCCTTTCCTCTTGCCGAAGACCCGGACCGCGCCGCACAAGACGCCGCCACAGAGCTGTTCAAACAAGGGGCGGATTTTCTCAAGGGCGTAGTGGCCATGTCCGGCCTGCCCCCCGCCGACCGGATGGAAGTGTGCTTCGCGGGCCGCTCGAACGTCGGGAAATCCACCCTGATCAACGCGCTCACCGGGCGCCGTGCCCTCGCGCGGGCCTCAAACACTCCCGGGCGCACGCAAGAGATCAACTATTTCACCCTCGCCGACAGCCACTACCTCGTTGACCTGCCCGGTTACGGCTTTGCCAAGGCGCCCCTTCCGGTGGTCGAGAAATGGCAAAAGCTGCTCAAAAGCTATCTTCAGGGCCGCCAGACCCTGCGCCGCGCCTTTGTCCTGATTGACAGCCGCCATGGCATCAAACAGGTCGACGAAGAGATCATGTCGCTCCTCGATATCGCCGCAGTCCCGTTCCAGAC